>NZ_JAFEJX010000005.1:0-223508 GCF_018555635.1 Bifidobacterium sp. CP2
TTGAAGATTTGCGGCGGTCATGGCCAGGGTGAGACGCCCGGTCCCATTCCGAACCCGGAAGCTAAGGCCCTGCACGGCGATGGTACTGCACCCGACAGGGTGTGGGAGAGTAGCACGCCGCCGCATCCATACTCACGAGGACCCCCGGTCGAGCACCACGCTCCCAGGGGTCCTCTTCGCATACACACGCCCAAACACACACGCCGACCGGACACCAAACCCGGCACACCGCAACGAACGCGACGAAACCGGCAACCATCGCACGACGCACCGGCAGCGAAGCCACCCACACAACCAAACCCACGCGACCACGCGCGCGTGCCCCGGACGGAACCACACCCACCAACCCACACGGCACCCGTCGCGAGGAAATCAGACAACCAACCACAACCAACCAACCTCTGGCGCCGCAACGTCGTATAGGCAACTGTCCATCGGCGTATTCCAACGCATGGGTATGCTGAACAGCATGCACTACTTCACACCGAAACGCTGCGCCACGTCGAACAAGATCATGTATCACGACAAGGCGCAGGCGCAGCGGGCCGCCGATCAGAGCCTCATCGAACGCGGTGCCGAACTGTGGGTGTACCGGTGCCAGTATTGCGGGACATGGCATCTCACGCATCGCGATCCACAATCCAGCTACAAGGCAGTGCCGTTCAACCAGCAGCTCAAACCGCACAGCCGCAAGAAAGGGTACAAACCGCGTCGCCGATAGCCGACGCCACAACGACGCCACAACGACGCCACAACGACGCCACAACGACGCCACAACGACGCCACAACGACGCCACAACGACGCCACAACGACGCCACAACGACGCCACAACGCGACGCCACAACGACGAAGCCCCCGGTGAGGAGAACCTCACCGGGGGCTTCGTCGTATCTAGAGTCCCGTCGTATGCGCTATACGCGCTGGAGGGGTCAGGTCAGATCATCAGGCGTTGGCCTTCTTGGCGGCGCGGGCGGCGGCCTTGGCGGCCTTCTCCTCGGCCTTGACCTGCTCGATGAACTCGGCGTGCTTGGCGCCCGGGGTCCAACCGGCGTTGACGACCTTCACCTGCCACACCCAGGCGGCGGCGAACAGGATGGCGGCGAACACCAGCAGGCTGACGGCGCCGGCCACCGGGCCGAGGTGCGCGAGGTTGCCGGTGATGGTGCCGAACCAGCAGAAGTCGGCGTCACCGAAGGTGGAGTTGGCCAGACCGAAGCTGCCCATGACGGTCATCAGGGCGGCCGGCAGGAAGGTGATGAGCATGCCGTTGATGAACGAGCCGACGATCGCGCCGGTACGGCCACCGGTGGCGTTGCCGAACACGCCGGCACCACCGCCATCGAAGAAGTGGGGCACCATGCCGGGCAGGATCAGGGCGACGCCCCAGACCGGGCCGAGCCAGACGGCGATGATGGTGAGCGCCACCAGGCCGCCGACGAAGGAGCCGAGGAAGCCGATGAGGGAGGCGTTCGCGCCGTACGGGAACACGATCGGGATGTCGAGGGCCGGACGGGCGCCGGGGACGACCTTGTTGGCGATGCCCTGGAAGGCGGGGACGAGCTCGCCGAGGATGATGCGCACGCCGTAGAGGATGATGCTCACGCCGATGCCGAACTGCAGGGCCTGGGCGAAGGCGGCCATGAAGAAGGAGCCGTAGTTGTCCGGGTTGGTGGAGAAGATCTTGAACGCGGTCTTGGCCGGCAGGACGATGGCGCCCCAGACGGCGAACACCAGGTAGAGGACCATCATGAGCAGCGTGGTGGAGACCATGGAGTCACGCAGGAAGCTCAGGCCCTTCGGGAAGTTGATGTCCTCGGTGGACTTGGACTTCTTGCCGACGAGCGTGCCGACGGCGCCGGAGGTGATGTAGCCGAGCGTGTTGAAGTGGCCGATGGACAGCTTGTCGCTGCTGGTCACGCGGTTCATGAACGGCTGGGCGAACGCCGGCATGACCACCATGATGACGCCCATGAGGATGGCGCCGATGGTGATGATGAGCAGCTGGTTGTCCTTGCCGAAGCCCACGGACAGCACCACGGCCAGCATGGTGGACATGAACACCATGTGGTGGCCGGTGAGGAAGATGTACTTGAGCGGGGTGAAGCGGGCGAGCAGCAGCATCACGATGAAGCTGAGCACGATGATGTACGCGGAGGCGGTGCCGTACTGGCTGGAGGCCTGCGCGGTGATGACCTCGTTGGTGGGCACCACGCCGTGGGCGCCGGTGGACTTGAGGATCAGGTCGCCGAACGGGGCCAGGGCGGACGTCACGACGGTGGCGCCGGCGCCGAGGATCAGGTAGCCCATGGCGGCCTTGAGACCGCCGGAAATGACCTGTCCGGCGCTGCGCTTCAGCGCGATCAGGCCGATGGCCGCGATGATGCCGATCAGATACGCCGGCACGTTCAGAATCTCCTGGCTGATGAAGTTCAGCACTTGAACGACAACGTTCATGGTTTCCTTCTATTCTCTATCTGTTCTGGTTGCCTTACGGGCGTCGGTCCCTTGTGGGGCCCTGCGCCCGCGGGTTTCGATGGTTCGTGTGAGGTCCGCCCGGGCGACCGATCGGTCATTCGGACGGACGGGGCCGGTTCAGTCGGCGTACTTCTCGAGCGCGGCCTTGATCTCGTCGGTGTCCATGAAGTTGGTGATGACCTCGACGGGGGTGGTGGTGCCTTCCAGCTCCGGGGCGAGCTCGGCGGAGGTGAGGACCAGATCGTTCATGTTGGCGGTGCCCTTGGCGCTGCCGGCGTCGGAGGTGGTGACGTTCACGTCGATGCCCAGGTCGGCGGCGACCGATTCGACATTGACCTTGAGCAGCACCGAGGTGCCGATGCCGTTGCCGCACACGCACAGGATGTTCATGTTGTTCTCCTTTTGCTATTCCTTGTGGTCTTGTAAGTGGTTTCCGAAGGTTCGCCCGGTTCGTCGGTCCGTTCGTCCGGTTCGGACGAACGGACCGGTCTGATGGCCGGACCGACGACGCGCGTCAGCGCTTGAGGATCGCCCTGATCTCGTCGGGCGTGGAGGCCTTGGCGAGATCGGCGGTCTTCTTCTTGTCGACCAGGGCGCCGGCGATGGCGGACATGACGCCGATGTGCTCGTTCTCGTCATGTCCGGCGAGGCCGATGACCAGCGACACGGGGTCGTTGGTCTTGCTGCCGAACTCGACCGGGGTGCTCAGGCGAACCCAGCTCAGTCCCGTCTTCAGCACCGCGTCGGACGGGCGGGAGTGGGCGAGGGCCAGGCCGGGGGCGATGACGATGTACGGGCCCATCTTCTCGACGGTGTCGATCATCTGGTCCGTGTATGCGTCGGTGGTGAATCCGGCGGCGACAAGTCCCTTGCCCGCCAGTCGGATGGCGTCCTTCCAATCGGACGCGGGAACGTCCAGCAGGAATGCGCTGTCGGGAAGGAATCCGTCGATGTCCGCTGCCATATGTGCCCTCCTTGGTGGCTGTCCTCACCCTCGTGGTGAACGTCGATTCGCCCACATTATCGCAGGCAAACCGTTTCTGACAGAGATAACTATACACCTATCAGAGCTGGAATCGCAACGGAAACCGATTTCTGAAACATGTGCCGATATGGTATATTGGCCATATTGCAAGCATTGGAACGGCACAATGGAAAGTGCGTTCGATGCATCGTCCCCGGAGTGTCGGGGCCGACCGAGGCGCAACCGAAGAGAACCGAGGAAACCAGCTGATGAGCTCCATCACCGATGTCGCCGCCATGGCCCAGGTGTCCAAGGCCACGGTCTCCCGTGTGCTTTCCGGACAGCGGACCAAGGAGGACGATATCGCCCGGCGCGTGCGGGATGCGGCGGAGAAGCTCAACTACGCCGCCAATCCGGCGGCCAGCGCATTACGCAGCGACACGACCAACGCCATCGGCCTGATCATCCCGGATCCCGCGACCCCGCTCGCCTCGCGCATGCTCGCGGCGCTCGACCCTGAGGTGAACGGCGCCGGCAAGCAGCTGCTGGTGGGTGTGGGCGACGACCTGCATGTCCAGGAGGAGCGGGTCTCCGCCATGCTTGCGAGGCGTGTCGACGGTCTGGTGGTCATCCCCCCGAAGGGCATGGATCCCGTCTTCCTCGACGGCTATGCCGGGGACGCCCCCATCGTGCAGGTGTCCGGCCGGTCCACGTCGTTCCGTGTGAGCTGGGTGGGTGTGGACGAGGCCGCGTCGATGCAGCTCGTCCTGCGTCATCTCGCCGACCACAACGCCACGTCCATCGCCTATCTGAGCGGCGACGTCGACTCCGACGAGGCCGCCGAGCTATTCACCACGTTCCAGACGAACCTGTCGTTGATGAACCTGATGAGCCAGGCCGGATGGACCACGTTCGGCCCGTGCACGGTGGTGCGCGGCTATGAGGAGGCCACGCGTCTGTTCACCGCGAAGGGGGACCGGCCGGACGCCGTTATCTGCGCCACCGACGAGGTCGCCGCCGGCGTGCTGTTCGCGTTGGACCGTCTGGGGGTGTCGGTGCCGGACGAGGTGAGGGTCATCGGTTCCGGCGACGCGCCGATGGGCGTCGCCGTCACGCCCAAGCTGACCACGTTGCGTAGTCCGTGCCGTCTCATGGCCCGTGAGGCGTTGCGTCTCATCGACATGGGCAACGGCGGCCAGCATTGGATGCCGGCCCATGTGGCGTTCCCGCCGCAGCTGATCCGTCGTGCGTCCACCAGCAGCCCCCGGTTCGGTTCCAGCGACATGTCCGTGCCGTCCGATGGCGACGACGATGCGGGCGACGACGGGGAGTGACGCGTCCGTCGCGACCGATGCGTGTGCGTTCGGTCCGCGGCCGCGTCCCGAAACGCAAAACGGGGTTTGGATGGGATTCATCCCATCCAAACCCCGTTTCAGGCTTGGTCATGTTTCCCGTCGTCCGTCAGGCACTCCGGAATGGGAATGGTGACGGGCGACGTAGGACGCCGACCGGAGCCGCTTGGCGTACCTCCGTCGCCGACGGTCCATGCGGACCGCCGGCGGATGTCCGGACGATGACGCCGTATGGCTCAGCCGTTCGGCTACCGCCTCATTCAGCCCTCGATCGCGATCTGGTGCTTGGACTCGACCTGCGGCTGGGCCTGCATCTTCGGAACCTGGATGCACAGCGTGCCGTTGTTGTAGCTGGCGTGGATGTCGGATTCCTTCACCTCGTCGCCCACGTAGAAGCTACGAGAGCAGGAACCCATGTAGCGTTCGCGACGCAGCCAGCGACCGGACTCGTCCGAACCGCAGGCGCACTGCTCGCCCTTGCCCTCGGCGCCGTTCGCGGACTCCGGGGCCTTGTCCTCATGCTCGCTGGAACGCGAGGCGGACACAGTCAGGTATCCGTTGTTCAGCTCGAGCTTGATGTCGTCCTTCTTGAAGCCAGGCATATCGATGTCCACGTCGTAGCCCTTGTCGGTCTCACGCACATCCGTGGTCATCATGTTCGCCATCGTGTTCGCCGGCATCATGGAGCCCATCTGAGAGTCCATGTTGCGCCAACCCTCGAAGAACGGGTCGTCGAACAAATCGGAGAACATCGTGTCATTCATCAAAGCCGGAAACATCGCCATAATCGGTACTCCTTAACCAAGGAGGGAACGCGGCTTGGCTACCGAGGCCAACCGCCGACCCAGCCGGGACGGCGGCCGCGACGGATATCGTGGCCGGTTCCGGAACCCCTTCCGGGGCTCTCACCTTCGCCTTTCACTTCCCCCAATTCCCGCCGGCCCCAATCATTCCGGAATTTCACCCACAGTGAACTCGGGGCGTGGGGGATACTGGAACCATGAGCAACGCAGACGAGACGAACATGAACGACGGCGCGAACGGCGGAACCATGGTGCCGAAAGGCACCGTGGTGCTTGCCGCCACCCCCATCGGCAACGTGGGGGACGCCTCCGGCCGGCTCAAGGCGCTGCTGGAAGGCGCCGACATCGTCGCGGCCGAGGACACGCGTCGCCTCTACGACCTGGCGAACCGGCTCGGCGTGCACGTGAACGGACGCGTCGTCGCCTACCACGACCATAACGAGCGCGACAAGGCCGACGGCCTGCTCGACACCGTCGAGACGGGCGCGACCGTGCTCGTCGTCTCCGACGCGGGCATGCCCACCATCAACGATCCGGGACTGGCCATCGTGCGCCGCGCCATCGAACGCGGCCTGCCCGTCACCTGCGCGCCCGGGCCCTCCGCCGTGCTCGACGCGCTCGCCCTGTCCGGTCTGCCCACCGACCGCTTCTGCTACGAGGGGTTCCTGCCGCGCAAGCACGCCGAACGTGTGCAGCATCTGCGCATGCTGCAGGCGGAACGCCGCACCATCGTCTTCTATGAGACGCTGCACCGCATCGCCGATTCCATGGACGATCTGCTCGACGCGTTCGGCCCGGACCGTCGCATGGCGCTGTGCCGCGAACTCACCAAGGACTACGAGCAGATCCGACGCGGCACGATCGCCGAGATCCGCGACGGCGTGCGCGAGGACCCGCCGCGCGGCGAGATGGTGCTCGTCATCGCCGGCGCGTCCGACGAGGAGGCCAACGCGGCCGCGCCGAGCACACTGAGCGTGGAGGACCTGGCCGTGCTCGCCATCGACCGGGCGCTCGAGGACGGGCTGCGCATCAAGGAGGCCATCACGCAGGTGGTGGGCGAGCACCCGCTGCCCGACGGCACCCTCGCCAACCGCAAGCAGGTGTATCAGGCGGTGCTGCGGCTCAAGGGCTGAACGGGTCGCGTCGCGCGTCGCGCAACGCCTCCAATGAGTCCAGCAGCACGGTGAGCGCCCGTCTGACGCCCGGCCCGCCCGCCTGCGACACGTATTCCAGCAGGTGGGCGTCCGCCGCGGGGTTGGCGACGAGCCACCGCCGCAGCTCCGGCGCATGACGGGCGATGTGCCATAGCACGTCCGCGTCCGTGTCCGGGTCGGCGGCGACCGTCGGCGTGAGGACGATGGGTGGTTCCGGCGGCTCGGCCGTCCGGCCGTCCGCGCGCGATGCGCCCGCGTCCGCCGCGGCGAGCCGTTCGAGCCGGTCCGCCCTGCCCAGGGACCGCAGTCGACGCGACGGTCCGCCCGTCGGTGCATGCGCGGCCGACCTCCGGTCCGTCCGCGCGCGTGTCGTGCGACGCCGCGCGCTCATGGCGACGGCTCCGCGTCGTCCCTTGCGGGAGGGTGCCCGACGCGTCCGTCGGGACGACGGCCGTACGCCCGTCCCACCATCGTGAAGAACGCACGGGCCCGTCGCGTGGTCGACATGCACGGGTTCTCGTCGAGCATGGCCGTGCAGTCGTCCGGCGAGAAATCGTAGGCGTCCATGCAGTCGGCCACGTGCGCGGCGAGCACGTGCGCGTCCGGACGGTCGTGGAACATCGACGCCACGTCGCAGGCGGTACGGGCCGGCGTGGTGAGGCGCAGCGCGCCGATATGCGTCAGATGCCGGTCCGTCACCTTCCGCGTGAACGCGCGGATGCGTCGGCCGTGCGGGCGCGTGCGGAAGTGGGAGTGCGACAGCACGTCCAACGTGTCCGGGAACGCGCCGCCCATCCACACCCACAGGGCCGTCAGCGCGCACGCGCTCGTGGCGAACGGGATGACCTTGAGGACGATCATCGCGCGGCCGTACAAGGTGTCCGCATGATCCGACCAGTAGCCGCTGCGACCGTCCAACGGATGCACGGTGCCTAACGAGGACAGGCGGATCAGGCTCAACGGGCCGGGCAGGTCGCCTTCGCGCAGGATCGGCGGCACGAGCGGCTGCATGGCGGTGGCGTCCGCGGCGATGCGCGGGGCCGGGCGGGATGCGGATGCGTCGTTCATGCTCCGACGATACGGTCTCCGCGGCCGATGCGTCGCCCGGCGGTGGACGGCCGTCCGCGATTGTGGAAAACCCGGTGGATGACGGGGCGCGTTATCCACGGTGTGACCGATAATCGGGGCTTATGAGTCATATTTTGGTCAATGTTGCATGGCCGTACGCAAACGGCCCCCGCCATATCGGTCACGTGGCCGGTTTCGGCGTCCCCTCCGACGTCTACGCGCGCTACGAGCGCATGAAGGGCAACGACGTGCTCATGGTGTCCGGAACGGACGAGCACGGCACCCCGATCCTCGTCGAGGCGGAGAAGGAAGGCGTCACCGCCCAGCAGCTCGCGGACCGCTACAACCGCGTCATCGCCAAGGACCTGTGCGATCTGGGTCTGAGCTACGACCTGTTCACCCGCACCACCACCGGCAACCACGAGCACGTGGTGCAGGAGCTGTTCAAGCAGTGCCTCGAGAACGGCTACATCTACAAGGGCACGCAGCAGGTGGCCATCAGCCCGTCCACCGGCCGCACCCTGCCGGACCGCTACATCGAGGGCGAATGCCCGATCTGCCACGCCGAAGGCGCGCGCGGCGACCAGTGCGATGCCTGCGGCAACGAGCTCGACCCGGACGAGCTCATCAACCCCGTCTCCAAGATCAACGGCGAGACCCCGCGCTTCGAGGAGACCGAGCACTTCTTCCTCGACCTGCCGGCGCTCGCCGAGGCGAACCTCGCATGGCTCAACACCCGTGAAGGCTGGCGCACCAACGTCATCAACTTCTCCAAGGGCCTGTTCAAGGAGGTCAAGCCGCGCGCCATCACCCGCGACATCGACTGGGGCATCCCCGTGCCGGTGAAGGGCTGGATCGACAACCCGAACAAGAAGCTGTACGTGTGGTTCGACGCCGTCATCGGCTACCTGTCCGCCTCCATCGAATGGGCCCGCCGCAAGGGCGACCCGGAGGCGTGGCGCGCCTGGTGGAACGACCCGAAGACCCCGGGCTACTACTTCATGGGCAAGGACAACATCACGTTCCATTCCCAGATCTGGCCCTCCGAGATGCTCGCCTACAACGGCCAGGGTTCCAAGGGCGGCGAGACCGGCCCGCTCGGCCCGCTCAACCTGCCCGAGCAGGTCGTCGCCTCCGAGTTCATGACCATGGAGGGCAAGAAGTTCTCCTCCTCGCGCGGCATCGTCATCTACGTCAAGGACATCCTCTCCCGCTACCCGGTGGACGCGGTGCGCTACTACATCTCCATCGCCGGTCCGGAGAGCTCCGACTCCGACTTCACGTGGGCCGAGTTCGTGCGCCACAACAACGAGGAGCTCGCCTCCTCCTGGGGCAACCTGGTCAACCGCGTGGCCAACCTCATCGCCAAGAACTTCGGCGAGATCCCCGCGCTCGACGAGGATTCCATGACCGACGAGGACCGTGCGCTGCTCGCCGAGACCCGCGCCGCGTTCGACACGGTGGGCGGCTACATCGAGAACCACCACCAGAAGGGCGCGCTCATCGAGGCGATGCGCGTGGTCGGCGACATCAACAAGTACATCTCCGCCACCGAGCCGTGGAAGATCAAGGACGACGAGAAGCGTCTCGGCACCGTGCTCCACGTGGCCGCGCAGGCCGTGTCCGACGCGAACCACCTGCTCGCGCCGTTCCTGCCCCACGCCTCCCAGAAGGTGTGGGAGGCCCTCGGCGGCAAGGGCGTGTTCTCGCCGCTGCCGCGCCTCGAGGAGGTCGAGGACCTCGACAAGCCGGGCTTCCGCTACCCGGTCATCACCGGCGACTACAAGCTCGGCGAGACCGTCCACCCGTGGGAGAGCGAGCCGATCGAGGTTGGCGCGCCCGTGGCCAAGCCCACGCCGATCTTTGCGAAGATTCCGAAGGAGGCCGTGGAGGAGGAGCTGGCCCGCTTCGACGAGGCGCTCGCCGCCCGTCGCGCCGCCGAGGCCGAGCGTCTCGCCGCCGAGAAGGCCAAGCTGGGTCAGGCCGAGTAAGGCCGCGTAAGCCGACGCGGAGGCCGTATCCGACGGGCGAAGGCCGTGAAGGGCCCCGATATGGGGCGCTTCACGGCCTTCGTCGTATGTATGTGCGCGCCGACGCCGCGGGAACGAAATGCACCCCCGTCGCCACGACGTTACAAAACCGTCACAGCACGTCAAGCGGTTTCTCAGGAACGCGCATCATTCCTCCAAGGGGGCGGCGGTTATATAAGACATGTCAGCGGTTGGGAGTTCTTCCCGAAGTGAACATCGCCGGCGAGGTTCTTCCCGGACCCCATAACTGAACCCTTCTTCTCTCTTCTCTCTCAGCCCGGCGGACACCCCGCCGGGCTTCTTCATATCCCCGGCCGTTCCGGAATGGCCGTCAATGGTCCGGGTCTGCAGCTGGATGTGTGCCGTCATCGTTCCGCTCGTCTTTTCGGTGCCGACGATAACGCTGATTTCGTGAAATTATGCGGTTCCGAAAGCCTTGTTTTCGTGAAATTCAGTGATTCTATAATCGCTGTTTTCGTGAGAATCCCTGATTTTGCAACGATGGGAGATCATTATGCTGAAACGTAAGGCATATCAGCGGCTGTTGGAATGGAAGCGACGGTCGCAGGGTCGTACCGCCATGCTTGTCGAGGGTGCGAGACGGCCGCTGCCTGATTCGCTTCATCGCAAGGCAATGCGCCTGTTCCGGGAATACATGCTCGTCGGCGGTATGCCGCAGGCGGTCGAGACGTATGTCGAAACGCGTGATTTCCAGCGGGTCGACGAGGTGAAACGCGACATCCTCAAGCTCTACCGTGATGACATCGCGAAGCACGCCGGATCGGCCAGAAGGCGTGTCACCCTGCTGTTCGATGGTTTGGTGTCGCAGCTGTCGAAGCATGAGCGGATGACATCTATCGTGACGTGCTGCTGGGCAGAATCGCCGTCAACGAGGGGATGCTGGTGGAGAATGTGGTGGCTCAGCTGCTGCACGCTGGCGGCCACCGGTTGTATTTCTATTCCCGCAGCAGCCGTGATGATGCTTCGAGCACCATGGAGATCGACTTCCTCATCGTCGCGCGATATCCGAACGCCGCCATGAAGCCTCGGATCAGCCCTGTTGAAGTCAAATCGGGAACCCGCTACCGGACCGTGTCCCTCGACAAGTTCAGAAGCAAGTTCAAGCAGCGGGTGGGATTGGAATACGTTCTTCATCCGAAGCCGTTGGAGGTGAAAGGCGATCGACGGTATCTGCCGTTGTACATGGCCGGGTTGCTGTAGCCGGATCGGCGAAACGGCGGGGAGCGTGTTCGGCTCGGGCTCCACGGGGCGTCGCCGTTGTGCGACGCGTGGTCGGTGGACGCGTCGCGTCGATTGTGACCCATATGCTGGAAGCCGTAACGTGCGAAATCGTTCATTCCCGATCGGAATCGTTCATGGGCGGTCGGGAGTGGCGCCGCAAGGCGCCGATGCCGGCGGACGGCAAACGGACGACGACGCTGGCGACAGTCGGAAGGCGGATCTGGGGATATGTCGGACATCGACAGCAAGGCGCTGCGCGCGGCGATGAGCGGCACCGGACCGCGCAAGATCACGATGCGCCAGGCCATCGGCTTCGGCGTCGGCGACTGCTACGGCGGCGGACAGCTCACGCTCATCGCCACCTACCTCTCCCTGTTCTGGACGCGCTTCTGCGGCATGGACATCGGCACCGCGCAGACCATCATCGGCCTGAGCGCGCTCATCTCCGCCGTGGCCGCGCTCGTCTTCGGCGTGCTCGACGACAACCTCTACCGCTACGACCTGGGCCTGCGGTTCGGACGTCGACGCCTCCTGCTCATGGTCATCGGGCCGCTCATCCTCCTGGGCGTGTTCCTCTGGATCCCCGGACTCCCGCTCGCCGTGTACGCGGCCGCCTACGTGTTCTGGGTGGTGCTCGCGCAGGCGTTCCAGACCGCCTACAACCCACTGCCCGGCGAGATGACGCCCGACTTCAACAGCCGCGCGAAACTGTCCACCGTGCGCCTGTTCATCTCCACCGGCATCGGCACCGCGATCCCCGTGGCCGGAGGACTGGTGCTCGCCGTCACCGGCGAGACCACGCCGCGCGGCTACATGATCTTCACCATCGGCTCCACCGTCATCTTCGCCGTAGCCGTGTTCGCCTGCTGGCGTTCCACATGGGAGATGACGCCGGAAGCCGCCGGATTCGGCGCCTACGCGCGTGGCGGACGCGACGGGCATATCGGCGCCGCCCGGTGGATGCGCCGTGCAGCCAAAGTGCTGCGCGAATACGCCTCCACCCTGCACATCAAGGAATTCCGCAAGCACCTCGCCATCTACCTGCTCGTGCAGGTCTCGATGGACGTGTTCGGCCAGACCTTCGTGTTCTTCGTCGTCTACGACTGGAACCGCACCGCCGCGTTCGCTTCGCTGCTGCTTGGCTGCGCCGTGGTCTCCCTGCCGCTCATGCCCGTGTTCGGCTGGGCGATGACGAAGATCGGGCCGAAACGCCTGTACGCCATCAACTTCACCGGCTGCCTGATCGGCGCGGCATGGCTGTGCGCCGCATGGGCTCTGGCCGGGCGCATTCCCGGAGGCGCGTGGACCGTGTTCGCGCTCGCCGGCGCCCTGTGGTTCTTCGCGTTCAAATCGTTGTGCGGCTACCTGCCGTGGGCCGTGTTCCCGTACATCGCCGACATCGACCAGATCGTCACCCGCCGCTACCGGTCCGCCACGTTCTCCGGCATCCAGGCGTCGTTCCGGCAGCTCGGCTCCGGACTCGCGACGATCGCCGTCGGCGTCATCCTCGGCGCGGTCGGCTTCGACGCCACGCGCGACATGCAGACGCCGGCCGCCCGGCTGGGACTCGGCGCGGTGCTGCTCGGCTGGTTCGCGTGCGCGATGGCCATCTGCTGGATCGTCTCCGCCCACCTCAACATCAGCAAACGCACCGACGGCATCGTGCTGAAGGAGATCACCCGACTGCGCAACGGCGGCGCCAAGGCCGACGTCGCACCGGAGACGCGGTCCGTCGTCGAACGCCTCACCGGACTCGACTACGACGACTGCTGGCGGTAGGCCGGACGTACGTCGCCGACGGCGCCGTCGCGGATGACCGTGGAAACCGTACGCCGTCGCCGCAACTACACTGGGCAACCATGAGCAAGCACCACCATCGCGACCGCAGCTGGGCGCCCGCACCCGAAACGCTGCCGGAGGACGCCCACGTCATCGACAACCACACGCACGTCGCCTCCGTCGTGCCGTTCGCACGCGCGATGAGCCACGAGGCCGTCGCCAAAGGACAGCCGGAAGTCCCCGTCTACGACGTCGACGAGCTGCTCGCGCAGGCGGTGGCGGTCGGCGTGACCGGCATCATCGACTGCGGCTGCGAATACCCGAACCTCGCCAAAGCGGTCACGATGGCCGTCGAACACCCCGGACAGGTCCACGCGGCCATCGCCATCCACCCGAACGAGGCCGTACGCCACGGCCATCGCGCCGTCGCCGGACCCGACGGACTCGACGTCACCTACAAGCCGTACCACGACGTGCCGTTCGACGAGGCCATGGCCGAAGTCGAACGCCTCGCACGCACGCACCCGGACCAGGTCGTCGCCATCGGCGAAACCGGCATGGACCTCTACCGTACCGGCGAAGGCGCGCTGGAACTGCAACGCGAAGCGTTCCGCGCGCACATCGCGCTCACCAAGGAACTCGGCCTGCCGATGCAGATCCACGATCGCGACTCCCACCGACAGGTCATCGAGACGCTGCTCGCCGACGGCGCCCCCGAACGCACCGTCTTCCACTCCTACTCCGGCGACACCGAAATGGCCGAAATCGCGCGCGAGAACGGCTGGTACCTGAGCTTCTCCGGCACGGTGAGCTACAAGGGCAACGAGGGCATCCGCGAATCGCTGCGCATCGTCGGCCTCGACCACGCGATGGTCGAAACCGACGCGCCGTACCTCACGCCGATGCCGTACCGCGGCCGCACGAACGCGCCGTACATGATCCCGTACACGCTGCGCGCGATGGCCGACACGCTCGACCTGCCGCTCGCCGAGGTGGCACGCGGCACCCGCAGGACCACGAGGGCCGTGTACGGGGTGTGAGCCGCAGGACGCGAAGCCGCGTGGCCATGCGCAGGGATAAGGTGGCCTTGAGAGAAGTTGTGACGATTTCGTCAAGGCGCTACCATGTCTTTTCGAAATCGCGAGTGTGACGCATAAGGAGACAACATCGAGGGCGGTCGGTGGGACGCTCCGCATGGAGGTGAGCGCATGGCTGATTCGAATCCGAAGGGCGGACGCATCCGCAGATCGGGAGGGAAGACCACATCGAGCGAACAGGCGCGGCAGGCCGCAGCAGCTAAAGCCGCCGCGGCGAAGGCCAAGGAGGAACGGGCCAAGGAGGAGAAGGAGGCGCTGCTTCGCGCCGACACCTTCACCAACGCGCCGAAGGTCTCCCGCCGGACCCTCACCCGGGAGGAACGCGAGGAGCTCGTCAAACGGGCCGAAGCCCGCAACAAGGAGGCCGAAAAGCTCTCCACCGCCGCCGCCAAGGGACGGTTCGGGCGATGGTGGGCCAAACTGCAGTCCGGCCCCAACAAGATCACCTGGACGATGGCCATCGTGGCGCTCGGCGTGGTCTACGGCGACATCGGCACCTCGCCCCTGTACACCGCGCAGACCTTCCTCTCCGGACAGGGCGGCATCGCCAACGCCGACCGCGAGGCCGTGCTCGGCATGCTCTCCCTCGTCTTCTGGTCCATCACGCTTATCACCACCGTGAAATACGTGTTCATCGCCATGAAGATCGACAACAACGGCGAAGGCGGCATCTTCGCGCTGTACTCGCTCATCCGACGCCGCGGGGCGTGGCTCGCCATCCCCGCCATGGTGGGAGGCGCCGCGTTCCTCGCCGACTCCGTGCTCACCCCGGCCGTGTCCATCAGCTCCGCCGTGGAGGGCCTGCAGACGCTGCCGCCGCTCGAGCACGTGTTCGACGAGGACCCGAGCCTGACCCTGATGATCACCGTCTGCATCATCGTGGTGCTGTTCATGGTGCAGTCGCGAGGCACCGAAAGCATTGGACGCGTGTTCGGCTCCATCGTGCTCATCTGGTTCACGTTCCTCGCCGTGGTGGGGCTTGCGAACCTTTCCAACGACTGGACCGTGTTCGCCGCGCTCAACCCCGTGTACGGCGTGCGGTTCCTGTTCAGCCCGCACAATGCGGCCGGCATCGCGCTCATGGGCACCGTGTTCCTCTCCACCACCGGCGCCGAGGCCCTGTACTCGGACATGGGCCACGTGGGACGCGGCAACATCTACTTCACCTGGCCGTTCATCAAGATCGCGCTCGTCTGCAACTACTTCGGACAGGGGGCGTGGATCCTCGCCCACCACCATGACGCCCGCTACATGAAGATGGCGTCGCTCAACCCGTTCTTCCAGATGATGACGCCGAACGTGCGCTACGTGGCCGTGGTCCTGTCCGTCACCGCGGGCGTCATCGCCTCCCAGGCGCTCATCACCGGCGCGTTCACCATGGTGTCCGAGGCGACGCGCCTCAACTGGATGCCGCACCTCCAGGTGCGCTATCCGGCCCGCACGCGCGGCCAGCTGTACATCCCCGTCGTCAACGGCGTGCTGTGCGTGGCCACGCTGCTCGTGCTCGCCATGTTCAAGGACTCCGAACACATCTCCGCCGCCTACGGTCTGGCGTTGACGATCACCATGATCACCACCACCATCCTGCTCGCCGTATACATCTGGTACACGGGGCGGCGGCTCGGCGCGATCGTGTTCCTCCTGGTGTTCCTCGCCATCCAATGCATGTTCTTCATCGCCTCCATGGCGAAGTTCCTCCACGGCGGCTGGTTCACCATGCTGCTCACCGTGGCCATCCTGTTCGTCATGTACACGTGGGACGAGGGCACCAAGCTGGAACGCGCGCAACGCCGCCACATGCGCACGAAGGACTTCCTGCCCACCCTGGAGAAGCTGCACGGCGACTTCCGCATCCCCTACTTCGCGGACAACATCGTGTACCTGACGTCCGATAATGAGACCAAGCGCCTCGACACGGACATCTTCTTCTCCATCTTCGCCGACCATCCCAAACGCGCCCGCGCCTGGTGGGCGGTGAGCGTGGAGACCACCGACAACCCGTTCACCCGCGAATACGAGGTGGAGAACTTCGGCACCGACTTCCTGTTCCGCGTGCGCATCCGCCTCGGATTCAAGGTCTCCCAGTCCATCCCCGCCTACCTGCATCAGATCATGCACGACCTGTCCAAGAGCGGCGAACTGCCCCAGCAGAAATCCATCTACCCGAAGGTGGACGCGGATCCGAACATCGGTACCATCCGCTACGTGCTCATCCACAAGGCACTCATGCCGGAATCGAAGGTGTCCGCCCGCGGGGCGCTCTCGCTGCAGACCAAGTACGCCATCCGTCATCTGGCCGGCTCGCCGGTCAAATGGTTCGGACTGGCTCCGTACAATCCGCTCGTCGAGGTGCAGCCGCTGTTCGTCTCCACGCGCCGGCCTCCGCGGCTCAAGCGCATCGGCGAGCCCGTCGAACTCTCGCCCGGACGGGGGCGGAGCGCCAGGTTCGGCGGCGGGCGCGACGGGCAGCCGACCGGAGGCATCCCCGCCGTCACATTGTGAGGATCGGCGTCGGTCGTGGTGGTCGGTGTCGGCGGGAGCCGTCGGCAATCGTGGCGGTCGGCGTCGTCGCGCGGCTGTGCGTCGACAACCTGTGCGTCGAGGCGCTATAGGCAACACTTATAGCGAAAAAGGCGCGTCGCGACGAGACCGCATTATGGTAGCCAACTATGTGCAGATTACTGGGATACGCCACGGCCGGGTTCAACCTCAGTCTCGACGCCATCCTGGGCACCGAGGCCGTCGGCGACTACCGCGACATGAGCGAGATCCACAACGACGGGTGGGGTTGCGCCATGCTGTACGAGCCGGTGGAGACCCCCGGCACCGAGGACGGCGGCGCCCCCGCGCCGGAGACCGGCACCAAGCTGTACAAGACCACGGTGGCCGCGCGCTTCGACCCCGTGTTCCCTGAACTCGCCTCCGAACCGGCCCGTGGCGCCCTGTGGCACCTGCGCCTCGCCTCCTCGAACCTGCCGCTCATCCTGGAGAACCAGCAGCCGTTCTTCGCCAACGGCCTGAGCTTCATCCACAACGGCGACATCTCCGATTCGCACGGCCGCAACATCGTGACCAACAAGCAGTATCCGGTGAACCACAGCGTGTTCCTGTCCACCGGCGGTCGCTCCGACTCCGCCATCTTCTTCGCCGTGATCCTCGAATACATCGGCTTCGGTTACGACCTCGACGAGGCCGTGGCGCAGGCGGTACGCGAACTGCGCCAGGCCTACCCGCGCTCGAGCTACAACTGCATGATCCAGTCCCAGGATCAGTTCATCGCCCTGAACGCGGCCGGACGCGAACGCACCTCCTCGCGCATCGTCGAGATCTACGAGGAGTACGGTCAGGGGGAGAAGGCGCAGGACTACCGTGTGATGCGCTACCGCGCGCTCACCAACGAGGACGGTGCGCCTGCCGGCATCGTCGTCGCATCCTCCGGCTTCGAACAGGCTGAGGCCGACGGCTGGGAGGAGCTCGGCAACGACCAGATGATCGTCGCCTCCAACCGCACCGGCGAATGGTCCATCCGCTCCATCGACTGAGCGCCCAGCCTGGGAGTCGGCGCGTGCCGGCCGGAGCGTTCCGCGCCCGCCCTATGCGCGCCATACAATGGCGGTATGGTTCCCACGCTTGAGCAGATCGAAGAGCTCCACCACAAGATCGCGCCTTCCGAGGAGGCGTACAACCTGATCCACACGCATTGCGTAATCGTCGCGCGCATCGCCCGCATGCTCGCCCACCGCCAGAACATGCTGTTCGCCCGCCGTTGCACGCTGCCGAAGGATGCGGCGGAACTGGGCGCCCCGTCCGCGGCCGGTGCGGAGGCGGTGCTCGCCGGGCTTGGAACGGTTGCAGGGCCGTCCGACTCGCCCGCAACAGCTGCCCCCGCAACCGCCGCTCCGGCGAACCTGCTCGCTGTGCCGCCGTCCGACGGCGTGACCGGTGGCCATGTGCCGTCGCGGCTCATCGACGAGCATCTCGTCACGATCGGCGGTCTGCTGCACGACATCGGCACGTACCGCGTGCTCAAGCACGACGGCACAGACGGCGAACCGTTGAAGTTCGCCGGCAAGAAGTACATCAAGCACGGGCTGCTCGGCTACGAGTACCTGCTGGAGAACGGCGTGGACGAGGAGATCGCCCAGTTCGCCCGCAACCACACCGGCGTGGGGCTCACGCGTGAGGACGTGATCCGTCAGGAGCTGCCGCTGCCCCCGGCCGACTACGTGCCGGTGAACCTCGAGCAGGAGACGGTGATGGTGGCCGACAAGTACAACAGCAAGTCGCTGCCGCCGAAGTTCGTCACCGCCGCCTCGTACACGAGGCGCGCCGCGCGTTTCGGCGAGGAGAACAAGCGCCGCTGGCTCGAACTGCTCGACCAGTACGGCGTGGTGGACGTGGAGCCGCTCGCCGCCGAATACCACATGGTCGTCATCTGACCGTCATCGCCGGATACGGTGAAGCCCCGGAGGGACCGATTTCCGTTCGGGCTCTCCGGGGCTTCGATATTCTCGGGCCTCACCGCGGTCCGCGAATGTCGTTGCGTTCAATCCTCCAGTGTGTACACCTTGTCCGCTGCTTCGGCCACGTCGTCCTGCGCGGTGACGATGATGACCGCGCGCTTCGGGTCGCGGCCGTGCGCGATGGTGCGCAGCAGCGCGAGGACGGCCTTCGCGTCCTGCTCGTCGAGGCCCTTGGTGGGCTCGTCGAGGATGAGCGTGTCCGCCTCGCAGCTGATGGCGCGGGCGATGGCGACGCGCTTCTGGTCCAGCGGGGACAGCTCGCCCACCTTCTTACCGTTCGTGGCTTCGCCGAAGCCGGTGCGCGCGAGGAACTCGCGCGCCGCGATGGGCTTGGGCTTGAGGTAGGTGCGTCCGGACGCGTTCATGGCGTACAGCACGTTCGCTTCGGCGTCGAGGTCGCCGCGCACCGCGTAGCGCTGCGGCACGAGGCCCAGCCGGTGGCCGCGCAGCTCGTTGATCTCGAGTTCGGCGAGGTTGGAGCTCTTCGTCATCGCCGCGCCGGAGGTGGGGATGACGAAGCCGCCGAGCACCTGCATGAGGGTGACGCGCTGTTCGGGGTCGTCCTCGTCGTCCAGCACGCGGATGGCGTACAGGGAACCCGCGTAGAACGCCATCGACACGTTGTCCAGCACGTGACGGCCGGACTTGCGGTTCGTGGTGGTGGCGTGGTTGAGGGAGAAGTTCGGGTACGACTTGAGCAGGACGCGGTCGTCCACCTGGCGGCCGAGCCGTGCGTGCGACTGCGCGGCGGCCACGTGGATGTCATGCGTGGAGGTCGCGTTCGCCTTCGTCGCCGCGGGGATCTCGTTCGGGTCGGCCGGCTGTGTGTCGGCAAGCTTGTCCGCCGCGAGGGCGATGGTCGCGTCGACGCGCTTCGCGTTCCGCTTGGCCGTCTCCACGCTGGTTTCCTGCGGGACGTGCGGTTCGTCGTCGGCCGATGCCGTGGTCTCCGACGCGTCCGTGTCGTCCGCCGTGTCGCCCGATTCGTCCGCCGTGTCGGCGTCCGCGTCCGTCTCGTCCGTTTCGGTCTCGAGCGCGTCCTCAGGCAGGGCGACGGCGGGGTCGTCGTCGAAGACGACGCTGAAGGAGACCTGCTCGTCGGCCGCGTCCTTGTCGTCGGTCTCGTCGGATCCGTCGGTCTCGTCGGTCTGGTCCTCGGCGGCAGCCTCCGTGGTGTCTTCGGCGGTGTCCGCCGCGACCTGGCCTTCGGCCTCGGCCGTCAGGTCCTCGGTGTTCTCGGTCTTGTCGGCGTCGCTCATGCCTGCTCCTCCTCGTGCTGTGCGTCCTTGTCGTCGGCTTCGTCCGCAGCGTCACCCGCGGACGGGCGTTCGGTCTTGTCGTCGCTTTCGGCGGTCTTGTCCGCGGAATCGGCCTTTCCGACGGAACCCTTGCCGGCGTCGGCCGCCTGGAACAGGGCCGCGTTGCGGAACGTCGCCGGACGCAGCATCGCCACCACGGCCAGCACCACGATCAAAGCGAGGCCGTCCCACACCATCGTCCACACGATGGACGACGTGACGGGCGTGGCGTGACCGGACGCCAGCGCCGAGCCGATGGCCTTCGCGCCGAAGCCGCCGGCCAGCAGACCCACGGCCACCGGAATCACGGTGAGGATGAACGATTCGACCATGAACTGCCATCCGAGGCGCGGCTTGGTGACGCCGGAGACGAGCGCCATGCCGATCTCCTCGGTGCGGCCGAACCAGCTGCGCGCCACGGCCAGGGCCAGCAGGGCCACGCATCCGCCGATGGCCAGCACCCACAGGGCGGGGCGCACCTTGGCGGCGAGCGAGTCGAGCGGCGCGACGGACGCCTCATAGGATTCGAGGATCGGGGAGGTGAGCTCATAGCCCTTCGGCAGCTTCGCCTTCTTCGCGAGCTTGACGAACTTGTTGTACGTGGCCACGTCGGTGAATTGGAAGATGACGTTGAGGTCGGGCTTGGACCAGCTGCCGTCCTTGACGTCCTGCGGGTCGAGGCCCTTGCCGTAGACGGCGGCGTACGTCGTGTAGATCACGTTCTCGCGGTTGTCCTTGGCGAGCTTGGGCAGCGCCTTGGAGTAGGTGCCGTTGCCGCCGTCGGAGTCGTCGTCGTACTCGTAGATGCCGCGGACGGTGAACTCGTAGGTCTTGGAGGAGTCGGAGGGGTCGCCCACCTTGAACTTGTCGCCGGGCTTGAGGTTGTTCTTCTCGGCCACGCTCTTGGAGATGAGCGCGCTCTGGGAGGTGGTGTCCTGGAAGCCGTTGAGCTTCTTGCCCTCAACCACGGTGTAGTTGCCGTACTCGTTGGCCTTCTTGGCCTGGCCGGTGTACATGCTGAGCAGCGTGAATTCGCCGCCGGTCTTGTCGGCGGATTCGTCCGCGCTGCCGGGGATGGCCTTGATGCTGCTGCTTTGACGGACCGGCACGCTCTGGGCGAGCGTGTACGTGAACGAGACGCCCTGCGTCTGTGCGGCGGTGGCGTAGGTGCCGTAGTTCTCGATGGTGAGGTACTTCGATGTGATGGAGGCGTCGTCGCCCTTCATGTCGGCCTTCGTGGCGGCGGTGGGCCTGATTACGGCGTTGGGGGTCTGTGCGTTGTAGTCGGTGCCGTGGGCGTCGGAGTGCTCCTGCAGCACGGACAGCGAGACGATGCTGCCGAACGAGACGAGGAGCGCGACCACCACGGTCAGCGCTGAGGTCACCCAGCGTCGCGTCACGGCGCGCCAGGCGTTGGTGAGAACGAACATGCGTTACTTCTCCAGTTCCCTAGTTCCGGTTCTCTGCATCCGCGGCTTCGCGCGCGCCTGATGCGGTGCGTATGGCGATGGCGGCGGGCACTGATGCAATCTTCAGTTCAACAGTAAGACACTACATCGGCAATCGTGTGCGTTGTCTTGCCTGAAGCTGGGAGCATGCTGTGAAACCAGGCCGATGGAGGCGGTCGTCGCGGCCGCCGGGAGCCGTTCTCCCGACTGGCGTCGCGTGACGTCGGCGCGGTCCAGCCCGCGAGCCGGGGAAGGGCGGTGGGAGGATGCCGTACCGGTTCGATACGCGATAGAATGGCCGCAGAGAGAACCAGACGTTGGGACGACCAAGGAGCGAGCCATGTTGGAACCGTATGTGCGTCCGGGCATCGATGACAGGCCCGATTACGACAAGGCGTTGAGCAAGGAGGACAAGAGCGCCGTCGCCCGCTTGGCCGCCGACCCGAAGCGCCTGCCTCCGGAGGCCTCGGCCGACCAGCCGGGCGTTCAGACCGCCCGTCTCGCCGCCGACGGCACCGCGTCCGTCGCGGCCGCCGCCGCGGTCGACACCGCCGTGCCCGACTACGCCTCCTCCTTCCTCGACATGCGCGACCCGATGGTCGCCGCGGACGGCGAACGCCCCGACGCCGCGCAGGTGACGCGTCTCAAGTGGGCGTTCGCCGCGGGATCCATGCTCATCGCCGCGCCGTGGGCCGCCCTTAATCTGGTGGCCATCCCCAACCAGGTGGCGTTGGCGTTCGGCATCGACACCAAGGCCGCGTTGGCCGGCATTGTGTCCGGCGCGTCCAGTGTGTCCGGCGCATCCGGCCCGTCCGCCGTCTCGGCCGCCTCTGTCTCCGCCATTCATCTGGCGCCCGCGCTCGCCTCGATCGTGTGCCTCGGCGCCATCGCCTCCGTGTTCTTCACGCCGCTCGTGGCGGCCCTGTCCGACCGCACCCGAGTCCGGTTCGGACGCCGCACCCCGTATCTGGTGGTCGGCGGCGTGCTGAGCGCCCTGCTCACCCTGGCCCTCGGCGCACTGCAGAACGTGGCCGGCCTCATCGTCTTCTGGGTGGCGCTCCAGTTCTCGTACGCGATGCTCGTCGCACCGCTCGCCTCCGCGCTGTCCGAACGCGTGCCGGACAAGTTCCGCGACGTCATCGAACGTTGGAACGCGATCGGCGTAATCGCCGGACAGGCGGCCGGCGGCGTGATCGGCGGCCTGGCCATCGCGTTCGGCGCGTTCAACCCGTTCCTGTGCGCCGCAGTGCTGTTCGCCGTGGCCGGCTTCGCCACCGTGCTCGTCTGGCCGCGCGAACCCTCCAGCGAGGAGCAGCCGCACACCCCGTTCAGTTGGACGATGGCGCTCGCCGCCGTGCGCATGCCGTCCGGCCCGGAGTCGAAGCCGTTCCGCAGGCTCGTCTGGTCCCGCATGTTCATGATGGCCGCCGTGGGCATGACCGGCGCCTACCTGTGGTACATCGTGCGGTTCGCCGTCTACGGCGACGACCCCAAGCTCACGTCCGCCCCGATGACGCTGCCCGCCGGCATGCTCGTCGCGCTGATGGCGCTCGCCACGTTCGCCGGAGCGCTGCTCGCCACGTTCTCCGCCGGCGCCATCACCGACAAGCTCGAGGAGGGGTTCGGCGCATGGTGGCGCGATTCGCGCGTGGCCGTGATGATGGCCTGCGTGCTGTACGTGCTGGGATTGCTCGCCGGCCTCGCCATCGTGGCCGTCGGCGGGGAGCGCAGTCTTATGGTGTTCTCGTTCATCACCGGATTCGCGTTCGGCCTCATCGACGTGCTCGTCCAGCCGCTCGTGGTGGCCGCCCTGCCCGATCCGCGTGCCGCGGGCCGCGACCTGGGCGTCTACGCGGCCGCCAAGCCTTGGGGCCTGGCCTTCGGTGTGGTCGTCGGTGCCGTGGTGGTGATGCTGGTGCCGGCTTCGCTCGGATACGTGGCCCTGTTCCCGGCGGCTGCCGTGTGCGTCGCCGTCGCGGCGTTCCTTGCGCGCAAGTGAGGGCCGGCCGCCGTCCGATTCTTCAGTATCGGACGTTACGGGGGAGCTCAGGACCTCGGCAACGTCCGATTCTTAAGAAAGGGGCGATTGTGGTCCGGCCTGAGGTCCAGGAACGTCCGATTCTTAAGAAAGGGACGGTTGCGGTTCGGCCTGAGGTCCGGAAACGTCCGATTCTTCAGGATGGGATGTTGCGGCGAGGCTGTGAGGTCCGGGAACGTCCGTTTCTATAGAATCGAGCGTTATGGGGCCGGTCCGAACCCTGCGAACGTCCGATTCTTAAGGAAGGGACGGTTGCGGTCCGGTCTGAGGTGCGGAAACGTCCGATTCTGCAGAATGGGGTGTTGCGGCGAGGCTGTGAGGCCCGGAAACGTCCGTTTCTATAGAATCGGACGGTAAGACGGCGAGACGGCGTCGACGGTGGAATACGCAGTGGGATGCATAGTGGGATGAAAGGCGGATTGCACCATGGTGGGAATGCGTGACGTGGCCAGGAAGGCCGGAGTCTCGTTGAGCACGGTGTCGCTCGTGGTGAACGGCACCGGATACGTGTCGGACGACATGCGCGCCAAAGTGCGGGAGGCCATGCGCGCGCTCGACTACATCCCCAACGAGCTCGCCCGCAACCTCGCGCACAACCGCACCAACATGATCGGCGTGATCGTGCCGACCATCCGCCACCCGTTCTTCGCGACCCTCACCGCCGCGCTGCAGCGCGAATTCTCCGCGCGCGGCCTGCGCACCATGCTGTGCTCCACCGCTGATTCGGACAAAGGCGAGGCCGACTACGTCGACATGCTCCAACGGCACATGATGGACGGCATCGTCATGGCCGCCCACACTGCGCACCCATCCGGCTACTGGACCGGCATCGGCCGGCCCGTCGTCGCGTTCGACCGCTACCTCGGCCCCGGCATCCCCTCGATCGGATCCGACCACGAGCAGGGCGGCCGTCTCGTCGCGCGTGCGCTCATCGACTCCGGCGCGAAACACGTCGTCATGGTGGGCGGCCCGCGTTCCCAATTCCACGATCTCGACGCGGAAGGGGCGTTCGACGCCGGCGAACTCGCCGAAGCGGGCGTCACCACCTTCCCGACGGTCCGCTACTACCTGACGCTCGAACACGCGCTCGCCGCCGCCGGCGTACGCTACGACTACGTCGAGGCGGGCGAGGTCTCCGACTTCGCCGGGTACGCCGACGCGATGCGCGACCTGTTCGACCGGTACGACGACGTCGACGCCGTCGTCAGCTCCGACATCGGCGCGTCCCTGTGCGTGCAGGAGGCGATCCGACGCGGCGCGGCGATCCCGCGCGACCTGCAGGTCGTCGCCTACGACGGCACGTATCTGGCCGACATCGCCGGCGTACGTCTCACCGCCGTCCGACAGGACGTCGACGCGCTCGCCGCCGCGGTGGCCGCACGCATGACCGCCCTCATCGAAGGGGAGAGCGGCCGCGACGGGACGCGTGCGCGGGACGCGGCCGCGTCGTCGGCCGCGGCATCGGAGACCATGACGGATTCGACGGCGGAACCCGCCGCATCGTCCGTCTCCGTGGGCGACGGACGCCTGCTCGGATCCGTCACCGAACTCGTCCCGCTGACCCTGCGCAAAGGCGACTCCACCCGCTGAACGTCGCGCGGCGTACGTCGTCGGGCGGGCGGAGCCGGACCGGCGGAACGGGACGTAACGCGAAATCGACGGTCAGGTAAAACTGTTCACATAGTGAAACCCTGCTGGTTTGCTGGAATGGCCGCTCCTAAGTTGTCTGCACAGATCGAGCGATACAAGCCCGATGGAAGACTTCGACATCGAAAGGAGGTTCGCCACGATGACTGGATACACTGCCCACACCACCGCCAACGGTTCCGTTCTGACCGCCGTTGACGTCGCTCTGCTGTCCGCACGAATTATTATCCCGTCTTCGCTGGCGGACTGATTCGAGCGTCCAAGCTTGAGCCCCGCCGGCGAAGGCAGGGCGGAGAGCGGATCCACGTTTCAAGCCCTGCGCAACCGCGGGGCTTTTTCATTGCCCGCCACAAGGTCCACAAGACCACGGCCGGCCGTGAATTCCGCAGTAAAGAGAGAGAAACACCCCAACCCATTTGCAGGAGAACATCCCATGAGTGCAGTCGAGACAACGACTGAGACCGCAGCTGAAGGCAAGCTGCAGGCCATGGCCCGCGATTCCGTCAAGACCGTGATCGCCGCCTCCATGGTCGGAACCGCCATCGAATTCTACGACTTCTACGCCTACGGCACCGCCGCGGCCAACTACTTCCCGCACATCTTCTTCTCCGCGAAGGACAACCCCACCGTCGCGCTGCTGATGAGCCTCCTGACCTTCGCCATCGCGTTCATCGCCCGCCCGCTCGGCTCCCTCGTGTTCGGCCACTTCGGCGACCGCATGGGCCGCAAGACCACGCTGGTCGTCTCCCTGATGACCATGGGCGTCGGCACGTTCCTCATCGGCTGCCTGCCCACCTACGACCAGGCCGGCGTCTTCGCCGTCGCCATCCTGTGCCTCCTGCGCTTCATCCAGGGCATCGGCCTCGGCGGCGAATGGTCCGGCGCGGCCCTGGTCGCCACGGAGAACGCCCCGGAGAACAAGCGCGCCCTGTACGGCTCCTTCCCGGAGCTCGGCGCCCCGATCGGCTTCTTCCTGTCCAACGGCACCTACTTCCTGCTTGAGACGTTCAACGACTCCGACGCCATGCTCGCCTGGGGCTGGCGCGTGCCGTTCCTGCTCTCCGCCGTGCTCGTGATCGTCGGCCTCGTCGTGCGAGTCCACATGGAGGAGACCCCGATCTTCCGCATGGCCCAGGAGAAGAAGCAGGTCGTCAAGGCCCCGATCGTCGAGGTCTTCCGCAAGAGCTGGAAGCAGGTCCTGCAGGCCACCTTCCTCGTGGCCGTCACCTACACGCTGTTCTACACGCTCGCCACCTGGTCCCTCGCATGGGGCACCAAGGAGCAGGGCGAAGGCGGCGGTGGCCTCGGCTTCACCAACCAGGAATACCTGCTCATGCTCATGATCGCCATCTGCGTGTTCGCCGCGTTCATCGTGATCTCCTGCGTCAACGCCGATAAGTGGGGCCGCAAGCGCGTGATCATCACCTCGTCCGTGCTGCTCGTCGTGTTCGCCGCGCTGTTCCCGTTCCTGCTCAACGGCCAGATCGTCGGCCAGCGCAACTTCTTCGCCAACATGGTGTTCCTGTGCGTCGGCTTCGCCCTCATGGGCACCGCGTTCGGCCCGATTGGCGCGTTCCTGCCCGAGCTGTTCGACGCCAACGTCCGCTACTCCGGCTCCGGCATCGGCTACAACCTCGCCGCTATCGTCGGCGCGGCCTTCGTGCCGACCATCGCCACCTGGCTGAGCGCGCACTTCGGCGTGCATTCCGTGGGCCTGTACCTCGGCGTGATGGCCGTGTGCTGCCTCGTCGCCGTGCTCTCCTGCCGGGAGACTAAGGACGTGGACTTCACCAAGTAAAGTCCACGGCAGGTTTCTGCCGAACCGCGACTTCACCAAGTGACGGCCTTCGGGTCGCCGCACCGACTACGGCTGGGACGTTCGGAACTGTCGGAACGTTGGGACGCTCGGAACGTTGGGACGCTCGGAACGTTGGAAAACAGCCGAATCTTCCAGCCGTAGTCCCCTCAGATTTCATAACTGAAAAACGCAACTCAATATTTGGACGTGGGGGACCACGTCACCCACTGCGGGACTAGAAATAGACCCCAGTGATCGATGACTTTCAACGCCAAGGGACACAATCCTTTCCCGCCGAAGGCCGTCAGCAATCTCACCGATTGTCGGACGTGCAGTTTTCGTTCGGCATACCGAACAACATAAAGGAGTGCCAATCATGGCAGCAACTATCTGGTACGAGAAGGACGCCGATCTGTCCGTGTTCGATGGCAAGAAGGTCGCCATCCTCGGTTACGGCTCCCAGGGCCACGCCCACGCGCTGAACCTGCGCGACTCCGGCGTCGACGTCGTCGTCGGCCTGCGTCCGACCTCCAAGTCCGTCGAGTTCGCCAAGGAGCAGGGCCTCGAAGTCAAGTCCGTGCCGGAAGCCGTCGCCGAGGCCGACGTCGTCATGATCCTGCTGCCTGACCAGTACCAGGCCGCCGTGTACAAGAACGACGTCGAGCCGAACCTGAAGCCGGGCGCCGCCCTGGCCTTCGCCCACGGCTTCAACATCCACTACGGCTACATCAAGCCGTCCGAGGATCACCCGGTCTTCATGGTCGCCCCGAAGGGCCCGGGCCACATCGTGCGTCGTGAGTACGCCGCCGGCCGTGGCGTCCCGGTGGTCGTCGCCGTCGAGCAGGATCCGGATGGCAAGACCTGGCCGCTGTGCCTCGCCTACGCGAAGGCCCTCGGCGCCCTGCGCGCCGGCGCCATCAAGACCACCTTCACCGAGGAGACCGAGACCGATCTGTTCGGCGAGCAGGACGTCCTCATGGGTGGCATCAACCACCTGTGCGACATGGGCTTCGACGTGCTGACCGAGGCCGGCTACCAGCCGGAGATCGCCTACTTCGAGGTGTTCCACGAGCTGAAGATGCTGGTCGACCTGGCCAACGAGGGTGGCCTGAACAAGGCCCGTTGGTCCTGCTCCGACACCGCCCAGTACGGCGACTACACCTCCACGGTCATCACCGAGGAGACCAAGAAGCGCATGCAGTACCAGCTCAAGCGCATCCAGGACGGCTCCTTCGCCAAGGAGTTCATGGATGATCAGGCCGCCGGCGCCCCGAAGTTCAAGAAGCTGCAGGAGGAGTTCTCCCACCCGCACCTCGAGACCGTCGGCCCGAAGCTGCGCGCCATGTTCTCCTGGAACAACGGCCCGGCCAAGGATCAGGACGAGGCTGAGTCCTTCAACGGCAAGATCGCTCGTACCCAGGTCCAGTGATGTGGGCGCGGTCCTGAGCTTGACCGCGTGAGCGACGATTGCATCGTTGTGTCGAAACCGCCATTCCGTGTGCATCTGTGCATCACGGGGTGGCGGTTTTCGTTTGTCCTTGTCCGGCTTCGGTCGTCTTGGACCGGCCGGTTTCGTTTATCTGGACCGGCCGGCTTCGTTCGTCCTGGTCTGGCTGGCGCGTCCACGATTCGGTTCGCAAAGGCGGAATTCGGCCCACGTTATGGACGGACAGGCGGCGACGAGGGCATCATCTGTAGGATAAGTCACAGTTCCGAGGACACAATCCTCAACGCTGGGCGCCATCCCGCCGCCGCAAGGCAATCAATTGGAGCGGACGGAATCGGGTGCCAAACGCGCGCAATGCGCAACCACAACAACACCGTGTGCCGGCTCGTGCGGAACGTACGTCACGGGCGGTACGCAAGTACAAGGAGTGCTACATGGCTGCACAGATCTGGTATGAAAACGACGGCGATCTCTCCGTGCTCGAAGGCAAGAAGGTCGCCATCATCGGCTACGGCTCTCAGGGCCACGCCCACGCGCTGAACCTGCGCGACTCCGGCGTCGACGTCGTCGTCGGCCTGCGTCCGACCTCCAAGTCCGTGGACTTCGCGAAGGAGCAGGGCCTCGAAGTCAAGTCCGTGCCGGAAGCCGCCGCCGAGGCCGACGTCATCATGATCCTCGCGCCCGACCAGTACCAGCGCAACATCTGGAAGGACGACATCGAGCCGAACATCAAGCCGGGCGCGGCCGTCGCGTTCGCCCACGGCTTCAACATCCACTACGGCTACATCAAGCCGTCCGAGGACCACCCGGTCTTCATGGTCGCCCCGAAGGGCCCGGGCCACATCGTGCGTCGTGAGTACGCCGCCGGCCGTGGCGTCCCGGTCGTGGTGGCCGTCGAGCAGGACCCGCGCGGCGACGGCTGGGCCCTGACCCTCGCCTACGCGAAGGCCCTCGGCGCTCTGCGCGCCGGCGCCATCAAGACCACCTTCAAGGAGGAGACCGAGACCGATCTCTTCGGCGAGCAGAACGTCCTCATGGGCGGCGTGAACAAGCTCGTCGAGATGGGCTTCGAGGTCCTCACCGACGCCGGCTACCAGCCGGAGATCGCCTACTTCGAGGTCTGCCACGAGCTCAAGATGCTCGTCGACCTCATGAACGAGGGCGGCCTGAACAAGGCCCGTTGGTCCTGCTCCGACACCGCCCAGTACGGCGACTACACCAACACCGTCATCAACGAGGACTGCCGTCAGCGCATGGAGTACCACCTGGGCCGTATCCAGGACGGCTCCTTCGCCAAGGAGTTCATCGACGATCAGGACGCCGGTGCCCCGCACTTCAAGGAGCTGCAGGAGAAGTACTCCAACGAGCGCATCGAGACCGTCGGCCCGAAGCTGCGCGCCATGTTCTCCTGGAACAAGGACGGCGTCAAGGACGCCGACGAGGCCAACTCCTTCACCGGCAAGATCGCCCGTGCCCAGGTGCAGTGAGACGGTTTCGGCTTCGTTCCGGTTTCGGTTTCGGCTTCGACCGTGAGACCGCTGGACTGAGCTGAGCCCGTTACGTAACGTGAAAACCGCCGCCCGGATTCGTCCGGAGCGGCGGTTTTCGCATTCGTGGGCGATGTCGCCCGTGCGCAGGCCTTACTTCCGCGCCTGGGTGAGCTGATACGCGACGAACAGGATCGCCAGCCAGATTACGCCGGCAATCACGGCCACGCGGTAGCTGGGGGAGAAGCACATGAGCACCACCACCAGCGCCAGGAACGCGAGCACCACCCACGGGGTCACGCGTGCGAACGGCAGCTTGAAGTGGATGGCGTCCAGCGCCTCCGAACCCGACAGCCCGGCCAGCGCCGTATCCGCGGGAGCCCCGCCGGCGGCGACCACGCGGCGGAACTTCATCTCGGTGATCATGATCATCGTCCAGTTGATGATGCCCGCGATCGTCGCAATGGACATCAGATAGTTGAACGCGAACTCGGGCCACACGAACACGACGACCACGGCGATCGCGGTGATCACCGCGGAGGTGAGCACGCCCGCCACCGGCACGCCATGCTTGTTCAGGCGGCCGAGGTACGCGGGCGCGTTGCCCTGTTTGGCCAGCGAGTACAGCATGCGCGAGTTGGCGTACAGACCGGAGTTGTACACGCTCATCACGGCGGTGAGGCACACGAAGTTGAGGATGCCGGCGGCCGCATGCACGCCCACGGAGTCGAAGATCTGCACGAACGGGCTGGACTTGCCGTCGATCTGGTCCCACGGCACCACGGCCATGATCACGCCGAGCGCGCCGATGTAGAACACGAGGATACGCCAGATGATGTCGTTGGTGGCGCGCGGGATCGTGGTCTTCGGATCCTCGGTCTCGCCCGCGGTGATGCCGATGAGTTCGGTGCCGCCGAAGCTGAACATCACGACGACGAGCGCCATGAGCAGGCCGGTCCACGAGCCGTCGGACGCGCGTCCCATGAGTCCGTGCGGGAAGAAGCCGCCGTCCACGGCGAACCAGTTCGCGAAGGTCGCCTTCGCGCCGGAATCGGTGGGCAGAGCGAACACGATGACCGCGAGACCGCCGAGGATCATCGCGATGACGGCCACGATTTTGATGATTGCGAACCAGAATTCGAATTCGCCGAACTTGGAGACGCCCAGCAGGTTGGCCGCGCAGATCACCACGAGGAACACGGCGGCGGACACCCACGTCGGAATGGCCGGGAACCAGTAGTTCACGAACGAGCCGACCACGGCGAGCTCCACCATGGAGACGAGGATGTAGTTGAACCAGTAGTTCCATCCGGAGATGAACCCGGCGCGCTTCGACCAGTATCGCGTGGCGTAGTAGCTGAATGCGCCCGCCTTCGGGTCTTCGACCGACATTTCGGACAGTGCGCGCACGATCATGAAGATCGCGAGGCCGCCGATGAGGTAGGCGAGCAGGATGGACGGTCCGGCCAGCGCGATCGATTCGCTCGAGCCGTAGAACAGGCCCGTGCCGATGGCGCCGCCCAGTGCGATGAGCTGGATGTGGCGGTTCTTCAGCGATTTGCGCAACGTCGCCGGCACCGGCACGTCGTCGGTTTCGCGCGGCTTCTTGGCCGTGTTTTCGGAAGCCATGACTTCTCTCTCTTGTTCGTTCCGATATGACGCACGTCCGGCGGGAATCCCGTGCGGGCGCGATGGACGGTATTGTATGCCCGTCCGATTGCGGTTCGCGCGGTCGTCCCACGGTGAGGTGAGGGACGGCGTCCGATGCCGTCCGTCCGATACCGTCCGATGACGCCGTGAGCGTTTCGCCCGTCCGATACCCAGCGAGATGGAGTTAAATGGGAGAAGGAGGCGATGGTTCGACGGCGAACCGTGTGGGCCGTGGACGGCAGGCCGATGGAACGGCCGCGAACCGTCGCGATGACAGATGCGATTGGCGAGGTGAGCGACATGGCGTACATCGAATTCGACGACGTGGTCAAAGAGTATCCAACCGGCGGCGGCAAGCCGATCCGCGCGCTCGACGGCGCGAGCTTCACGGCCGACGAGGGCGAGCTGACCGTGATCCTCGGCCAGTCCGGCGCCGGCAAGACCACGGCCCTGAACATTCTGGGCGGTATGGATACGGCCACGTCGGGCCGTGTGGTGGTCGGCGGACGCGACATCACGGACCTCAGGAAACGCGATCTCATCACGTACCGGCGCAACGACATCGGCTTCGTGTTCCAGTTCTACAATCTCGTGCCCAACCTGACGGCCCTCGAGAACGTGGAGTTGGCGAGCCAGATCTGCCCGGACCATTTCGACCCGGCGGAGACGCTGCGCAAGGTCGGGTTGGGGGAGCGGCTTGACAATTTCCCGGCCCAGTTGAGCGGCGGCGAGCAGCAGCGCGTGTCCATTGCCCGCGCGATCGCGAAGAAGCCGAAGCTGCTGCTGTGCGACGAGCCGACCGGCGCGCTCGACTACGAGACCGGCAAGGAGGTGCTGACGCTCCTGCAGGACATCTGCCGCACACAAGGCATGACGGTCCTCATCATCACGCACAACTCCGCGCTCGCCCCGATGGCGCACAAGGTGGTCCACTTCCGTTCCGGCCGCGTCATGAGCGCCGAGACGAACGCGCATCCCACGCCCATCGCTGACATCGAATGGTGAGGGGCGGTGCATGGCGATGTCCGGAAGACATTCGGTGAAGCACCAACGCCGCGAGGCGCGGCGGCTCACACGCGGGGCGGGGCGCACGTCCCGTGAGACGTTCCGCGCTGCCGTTACAGGGACGACCTCGGACCCTGGAGGTTGGGAGACGGCGGAGCCCTCCCTCCGAGGGAAGCCGTCCGTGAAGCGGTCCGGGAGCGGCCTCTCCCGTGCGTTCGTCAAGGACATGACGCGCTGTTGGCTGCGTTCGTGGAAGCGGTTCGTCTCGATCGCGGTGATCTCGCTGTTGGGCGTGGCCGTGCTCACCGGCATCTATGCCGGGTGCCGTGACATGTTCCTCGGCGCCGACCGCTTCTACGATGCGCAAGGCCTGCGTGACATCCAAGTCGTTTCGACGCTCGGTCTGACCGACGACGACGTGGCCGCCCTGCGTGCGGTCGACGGTGTGGAGGCGGCGCAGGGTGTGCGCAGTCGTTCGGTCAAGGTGCCGATCGACGGCGCGGAGAAGACCGTGACGGTCACCGGAATCGCCGATGCGCCCGGTTCCGGTTCGTCCGGTTCGTCCGTCGCGTCCGATTCTGCAGGTTCGGTCGTTTTGCCGGGTTCCCGGAGTTCCGTGGCGTCCGATTCTATAGAATCGGATGTTTCGTCGGGTTCCGGCGGGCCTGTTTCGTCCGATTCTATAGAATCGGTCGTTTCGTCGGGTTTCAGCGGGTCCCCTGCATCCGATTCTATAGGTTCGGACGTTGCGTCCGTGTTGGAGGCCTTCGTTTCGTCCGATTCTATAGAATCGGGTGTTTCTCCCGTATCCGGTGCGTCTGTTTCGTCCGAAACTATAGGTTCGGACGTTTCGTCGGGTTCCGGCGGGTCCCCTGCATCCGATTCCGCCGGTTCGGGTGCGCTCGACCGCCCGTATCTTGTGTCCGGCCGCATGCCCGCGAAGTCCGGCGAGATCGCCGTCACGCGCAAGTTTCTGATGGACAGCGGCCGCAAGGTGGGCGACGTCCTCACCGTCACGCCCGCCTCCTCGCCCGATTCTGTAGGTTCGGACGTTTCATCCGCGTCTGGTAGGTCCGTTTCGTCCGATTCTATAGAATCTGGTGTTTCGTCGGGTTCTGAGAGCCTTGTTCCGTCCGATTCTATAGATTCGGTCGTTAGGGCGGCGTCCGATGCGCTGGATGTATCCGATTCTGTAGGTTCGGACGTTTCGTCCGTGTCGGGGGCCTTCGTTTCGTCCGATTCTATAGAATCGGGTGTTCCTCCCGTGTCTGGTGGGGCTGCGGCGTCCGATTCTATAGAATCGGACATTTCGTCCGTGCCCGACGAGTCCGTTTCGTCCGGTTCGTCCGACTCCGCCGTGAAGCTCACCATCACCGGCGAGGTGCTCGACCCGGACGACCTGAGCAACCCGGACGGCATCGGCAGCGAGGCGTTCCGGCAGAACGCGGCCGCCGACTACGTGTTCTTCGCGCCGTCCGCCAGTCTGACCGACGGCGTGCTCGCCGACGCTTCGTCCGGCGACGTCTACACGTCCATCAGCCTGACCGTCGCCGGCGCCAAGGCCGAGGACACGTTCTCCGACCGGTATGACGACACCGTCAAGACCGTCGCCGACCGCATCGCGGACACCATCCAGGCCAAGCGGCAGAAGGCCCGTCGCCAACAGCTCGTCGACGAGGCGAAACAGAAGATCGAGGACGCCCGCAAGGAGGCGGACGCCAAGTTCGCCGAAGCCCAGACCCAGCTCGACCAACAGCGCGACCAGTTCAACCAACAGGTCGACGCCCTCGCCGCCCAAGCCCTGCGCTCACGGTCCGCCGCCGCGTCCGCCGGCCGCGCCGCCGCAACCCCAACCTCCGCGTCCGCAACCGCAACCACCGCCATCACCCCCGAACTCCGCCAGACCATCATCAGCCAAAGCCCGCAGCTCCAACAGGCGCAGACGCAACTCGACCAGGCGCAATCGGACCTCGATGCGCAGAAGGCCGAAACCACGCAACAGTTGGACGAACAGGCCGAACAAGTCGAAAAGAACATACCGCAGGCCCGCTGGTACGTGCGCACGCGCTCCGCGATCGGCGGCTTCAGCCAACTCAAATCGGACGTGAGCTCCATCGAATCGATCGGACGCGCGTTCCCGGTGGTGTTCCTCACCGTCGCCGTGCTGATGAGCCTGACCGCCATGACCCGCATGGTGGAGGAGGAACGCGGCCTCATCGGCACGTACGTGGGCCTCGGCTACGGGTCGGCCGCAATCGCCGCACGCTACGTGCTGTTCGCCGCGCTCGCATGCCTGATCGGCGGCGGACTGGGTCTGCTCGCCGGATTCCTCGGCATCCCCGCGTTCCTGCTCGTCGTGCTCAACGGCCTGTACACGGTGCCGGGTGTCGGCCTCGAATACGACTGGCTGTACGGTTCGGCCGGCATCGCCCTGTTCGTCGTGGGCGTCACCGCCGCGACCGTCGTGGCGTGCGCGGGCGAGCTCAGGCAGACGCCGGCCGCGCTGATGCGTCCGAAGGCGCCGAAGGCCGGCACGCGCGTCCTGCTGGAACGCATCCGCCCGCTGTGGCGACGCATGGGCTTCCTCAACAAGGTGACGGTGCGCAACATCATGCGCTTCAAGTCGCGTCTCGTCATGACGGTCGGCGGCGTGGCAGGCTGCACCGCGCTCATCGTGTGCGGCCTCGCGATCAACGACAGCGTCGACGCGATCCCCGCCCGCCAGTACCAGGACATCTACCAGTACGACCTGATGGTCGTCACCGACCACGACGACCTCGCCGCCGTCGAACAACGCCTGCGCGACGACGGCCGGCTCGCCGGCGACGTGACGTCCGCCCGCGTCGAAAGCGGCGAGATGACGAACGCCGACGACGAATCGACCACCGTGCAGCTCGTCACCGTGCCGCACGCGGCCGACGTGACGCACATCGCCGCGTTGCGCGACGTCGACGGTGGCACGACGATCCGATTGACGGACGCGGACGACGCCGGCGTCGTCGTCTCGCGCAGCGCCGCCAACGCGTTGGGCGTCACGGCGGGCGACAAGGTCGAGTTGCGTAACGGCGATTCGGCGCGCGCCACGGCGCGCGTGCGGGCGGTCAGCGAGTCCGTCATCGGTTCCGACCTGTACCTGACGACCGCGTACTACCGTGCGCTGTTCGGCGAGGACGGTGCGGACGGCACCGAATCGGACGGCGTCGAACTCAACGCGGTCTACGCGAACCTCAAAGGCTCGGCGGACGGCCAGATCGCCTACGCGGCGAAACTGGGGCGCGACGCGAAGATCCTGAGCGCCGTCAGCACCGCGAAACTCGAACGCAGCTTCGAATTCACACTCATGGGCGCGGTGGTCGCGCTCATCGTGGGGCTGGCCGGCGGGCTCGCACTCGTCGTGCTGTTCACGCTCGCGAACACGAACGTGTCCGAACGCGTACGCGAGATGGCCACGTTCAAGGTCCTCGGCTTCTACGACCGCGAAGTGCACGTCTACGTGAACAAGGAGATGCTCGTCCTCACGGGCGTCGGCATCCTGGCCGGACTGCCGCTCGGCAGGTGGGTGGGCGGACTGCTCACCGCCGCGCTCGCCATGCCCGGCATGTACTTCGAGGTCCACGTGCATCCCACGAGCTATCTCATCGCCGCCGCCGTCACCCTCGCGTTCGCGCTGCTCGTCCAACTGCTCACCAACCCGGTGCTCGACCGCATCGACCCCGCGGTATCGCTGAAAAGCGTGGAGTAGGCGAAGCGGGAAGCGGACGTGGACGTGGACGTGGACGTGGACGTGGACGTGGACGTGGACGGGGCGGGTGTGGATGTGGGCGTGGTCGGACGTGGGCGTGGGCGGGACAGCGTGGAAGTCGTCGCAAGCGGGAAGTCGCAAAGCATGAGGCAGCCTCTTCCCTACGAAACAAACGCAAGGTAAACTCGCCGACTATGTCTGACGAGAAGAGCACAAGCAGTATGGGCGCGGCCGGCGCGCCCGGCAGCAGTAACGCCGGCGATCCCGCCACCGCCGCATCCGCCACCTCCACCTTGGAGTCCGTCGAGTCCCTCGACCAGGCCAACGAGATGGACCGTGGCCTCAACAACCGCCACGTGCAGTTCATTGCCATCGGCGGCACCATCGGCACCGGCCTGTTCCTGGGCTCCGGCAAGTCGATCGCGCTGACCGGTCCGAGCATCGTGTTCGTGTACATCGGCGTCGGCCTTGTGATGTTCATGCTCATGCGCGCCATCGGCGAAATGATGTACCGCGACCCCAGCCAGCACACGTTCATCAACTTCATCACCCGGTATCTGGGCAACGGATGGGGCAAATTCGCCGGATGGTCGTACTGGATCGTGCTCGTGCTCATCGGCATGACGGAGATCACCGCCGTGTCCACGTATTTCATCACGTTCTTCAACACGTTCGGCATCGACCTGACGCCATGGAAATGGCTCATCGAGCTGGTGTTCCTCGTAGCGCTCGCCACCATCAACCTGGTGGCGGTGAAGGCGTTCGGCGAGGCGGAGTTCTGGTTCTCGATGATCAAGATCACGCTGATTTGCGCGATGATCGTCACCGCCGTGGTGATGGTGGTGATCGGATACCATTACAACGCCGTGCAGATCCCCGGCCATGACGGCGTCTCGCCAGCCGGCTCCGCAAGCCTCGCCAACCTGTTCGACAACTTCTCGATCGCGCCGAACGGCTGGCTGGCGTTCCTGATGAGCTTCCAGATGGTGTTCTTCGCCTATGAGGCCATCGAGTTCGTGGGCGTGACCGTCTCCGAGACGCAGAATCCGCGCAAGGTGCTGCCGAAGGCGATCAACGAGATCATCATGCGCATCCTCATCTTCTACGTGGGTGCGCTGCTGGCCATCATGTGCATCGTGCCGTGGACGTCGTTCCAGCCGAACAAGGACGGCTCGTTCGCGTCTCCGTTCATCATGGTGTTCCAGTATGCGGGGCTGAACTGGGCGTCCGCACTGGTGTTCTTCGTGGTGATCACGGCCGCGTCCTCGTCGCTCAACTCGCTGCTGTACTCCGCCGGCCGCCACCTCTACCAGCTGGCGAGCGAATCCGAATCGCCCGTGTTCTCGAAGATCGGCGTGGTGTCGAAGCGCCGTGTGCCGGCTCGCGCGATCCTCATCTCGGCGGCGTGCGTGCTCATGTCGCCCGTCATCAACGCGTTCCCGCAGGTGCACAGCGCGTTCGTGCTGTTCTCGTCCGCCTCGTCCGCGGTGATCATCTTCATCTACATCCTGACGATGCTCGCGCATCAGAAGTACCGTCGGTCCGCCGACTTCATCGGCGATGGCTTCGTGATGCCCGCGTACAAGTTCACGAACACCTTCGCGATCGTGTTCTTCGTGTTCATCTATGTGACGTTGTTCCTCGCGGACGACACCATCGGCTCCGGCGTCGCCGGGCTGGTGTGGCTGGCGGTGTTCGGCGGATACTGTCTGCTCCATGACCGCTTCCAGAACCGCGATCTCAAGGCCGCGCTGCGCGGGTAGGCTGCGTTGGGCGCCGGTCGCTCGTCGTTGGGCTGACGGTTCGCGGTTGGCTGACGCGCGGTTGGTGGTTGGCTGACGGTCGCGGTTGGTGGTTGGTGGCCGTTAGTCGCGGTGGGGTTGGCGCTGCTGCGACATTCGGCCTCTGGGGGTTGATCAGCGGCCGCTTGCCGCGGTGGAGGACTGTTGGCCGCGACCATCGGCCGCTGAGAGGTGCTGGGCGGCCGTTAGTCGCGATGGCCTTGGTGCTGATGCGATATTCGGCCTCTGGGGATTAGCCAGCGGCCGTTTGTCGCGGCCGGGGACTTGTTGACCGCGACTTTCGGCCGCTAAACGGTGCTGGGCGGCCGATTGCCGCGGTGGAGTTGTCTCTGTCGCGATATTCGGCCTTTGGGGGTTGCCCAGCGGTCGCTTGTCGCGGTGGCCGCGGTGTTGTCGCGATTATCGGCCGCTGCCCCCGCTGCCCCTGTTACACCTGTAAAGACACGAAAACCTAAGATCCCGCCGTGTGCGGGCATCTTAGGTTCCTTCGATGATGCGGCTCGCCGTGTTGCGCCGTGGCGTCCTGCGGCAGCCCGATGTTCGATTATGCGGCGTTCGACGTCGCCATGTACGTTGCCGGTGGCCTCGCTGAAGTCCCGGGACTCGCCTTCCGGCGTCGATGCCTCCGCGGTGTCCGCGTCGTCATTGCGTGGGCCGGCGAGATGGAACGGCGTCAGCAGGTGGCGAGGTGCCGTGCCGGGCGTGCGCTGGGTGTGACGTATTGCAGCGTGCCGTGCACGAGTGCCGATGTGAAGTGTGCGTTGCACATACCCGCCTCTTGGGCTTCGTGGGTGCATCCTGCTATGCAGCAAATATTCCGTTCCATGGTTCCCTTCCCCTCCTTGGGTACGTAGGCTTCCGTGCCGTACGTGGAATTCAGTGTACGCCGTTGGGGTCCTGAAGACTAGGGGCTGCAAGGGGGTTTCGAGGTTTTGTAAGGTAAATCACACCATTCTACGTGTGCCGCGCTGAAAAGTGTGCTCTTCTATGTGCTGAAACGCTCATGCCATGTTCAATTTCGGTTATTTGTGATTGTTTTCGCCGATTGTGATGCGATGGAGGGTTTCGGGTGTCGCGATCGGTCGAGGCGTCCGCCGGATAGGGGGAGGGCTGGTGGCGACGTGTCCGATGCGGGGCGGTGCATCGTACCTTTCGCGGCCCGGGGAGTGGTATGCAATCATGATTGCAGTGGTGAAGCCGTTGCGTACCAGGAATTCGTGGTATGTGATGCGGTTCCGGGCCCTTTCCCCGTCGTGTACCAATCGCTCTGCGAGGGGCGTGTCGTACTGGTTTTCCGGGAACGTTGGAATTTCAAGCTTTCCGAGGGGTCTGCGAATGGGTCGCAAGCGGATTGGGGGCGGTATTGGCGTTGAGTACCACGGGACGCTGGTACGTAACCATGTGATTGGCCATTTCGACGTTGCGTACCGCCGATTCCTGTCATACAGCCGTGCGCTTGGCCGTTTTCGGTGTTGTGCACCACTGGCTTCCGGTATGCAGACGGGGTTGGGGGAGGTTCTGGTGTTGCGTACCGCGGGGCGCTGGCGCGCAACTGTGCGGCTGGGCGTTATGACGTTGCGCGCCACTGATTCCCGGTGCGTAGTTGGATCGGAGTGTCTGGTTTCAGCGGATGGTCGACGCATGTCTCGGGGCACGGTTGACGGGTCGAAGGTGGTTTTGACGTTGTGTGCCACGGGGCCGTGGTGTTGTTGCCGATGTGGCGTGATGTTGCAGATGCTTGCGTTGGTTGGGGTTGTGACGGTTGGGGTTGCGTTGGTTGGGGTTGTGCCGATGGGTGACGGCTGCATGGCGACGTTGCCGTCGCCGGGTGATGCGGTCGGCGGGGCGTATCGGTTGGAGTGGTTCTGGGTGATGTGGTCGGCGGAGCGCATCGGGCGGAGTGGTTTTGGGCGGTGTGGTCGGCGGAGGGCCTCCGGTGGCGCCGTAAGCGGTTTCATGGTATCCTTAATCGCTAACGGAATGTTTGCGTAAACATTTCAGTCCGCCGGATGAAGGAGCCGGCGGCATCGCCTTGGAGGACAGCGACGTCAACGCGCGATGTAGCGAGACGGAGTTGCAGGAAAAGGCGACAGGAGAACAACTAAGGAGACACATGAAAGTCCTGGGCAAATCGCTCGCCGCAATGGTCGCGGCGGCAACGCTGCTAGGGGGAGGAACGCTCGCTGCGACCAGCACGGCCTACGCCGCTGATAACGCAACCGTCGTCACGCCGAACCCCTGGTACGCCAACTCGTTCGACGGCTGGGGCACCTCGCTCGCCTGGTTCGCCAACGCCACCGGCAATCTGGGCGAGGAAGGCTCGATCACCACCAACCTCGGCGACGACGCCTCCAAGGCCAAGGCCCTCGAATACGGCAAGCAGCTGCGCGAGCAGTTCTACCAGTCCATCTTCGGTTCCGACGGCCTCGACCTCAACATGGCCCGCTACAACGTGGGCGGCGGCAACGCCTCCGATGTGGCCTACGGCTACCCGTTCATGCGTCAGGGCGCCGCCGTGCCCGGCACATGGAAGGATGACGCCGACGGCTCGAAGAACGTCTACGGCAACGGCGTCACCACCAAGCAGGCCGACAAGGACAAGCTCGCCGCCGCCTTCGACCCGACCGACGACAGCCAGTACGACTTCAGCAAGTCCTCCGCCCAGGACTGGTGGATCACCCGCGGCGCCACCGGCGACAACCCGGACATCACCGACGTCGAGGCGTTCGCCAACTCCGCGCCGTGGTTCCTCACCAACAGCGGCTACGCCACCGGCGGCTACAACTCCGGCAGCAACAACCTCGCCAACCCGGAGAAGTTCGCCCAGTACATGGCCAAGAACGTCGAACACCTCGAAAGCCTCGGCACGAACGTCGACACCGTCGAACCGTTCAACGAATCCGAGACCAGCTACTGGGGCACTCCGAGCAAGAAGGCCTCCGACTACACCGATGAGAGCAACGCCGACATCAAGCCCCACGCTCAGCTCATCAACAACTACTGGGACAAGTACTACTCCGACAAGGACAAGACCGTCACGCCGTACTCCAACGCGCTGAAGAAGCCGCAGGAGGGCATGCACGTCAACAACGCCGAGCAGCAGGCCACCATCAAGGCCCTGTCCGAGGCGCTCAAGGGCAATGCGGACACCATCATCTCCGCCACCGACGCCACCAACTCTTCCGACTTCGTCAAGTCGTACAACCAGTATCCGCAGGACGTCAAGGACCTCGTAGGCCAGTACAACGTGCACGCCTACTCCACCGGCAATCAGCTGCGCGCCCGCGACATCGCCCAGGCCGACGGCAAGAAGCTCTCCATGAGCGAGGTCGACGGCTCTTGGCAGTCCGGCTCCTACAACCCGTACGGCTTCGATAACGCGCTCGGCATGATGAGCTACATCAGCGCCAACGTGACCCGCCTGCAGTCCAAGGACTTCACCTTCTGGCAGGTCGTCGAAGACCTCTACAACATGCAGGAAGGCTCCAACGTCAACCCGGCCGGCGAGAACACCAACTGGGGCACCGTGCTCATGGACTTCGACTGCACCGTGGCCGGCGCCGACGGCAAACTCTACTCCGAGCGCCGCGTCAACAACAACGGCGGCAAGACCGACGGCCTCCAGCCCTGCACCGTCATCGCCAACGCGAAGTACAACGGCGTCAAGGCCATCACGCGCTTCATCCACGCCGGTGACAAGATCGTCGCCAACAACGACGAATACAACACGATGACCGCCACCTCCACCGGCGCCGACGGCGCCGAGACGCAGACCATCGTGCACCGCAACTCCGGCAAGACCGCCCAGACGTTCGTCATCGACCTCTCCAAGTACGGCGAGATCGCCGACGACGCCTCCGGCGACCTGTACCTCACCACCGAAACCTCCGACGCCGACAAGAGCGCCGGAGTCGACGCCGCCACGCCGGAAGTCTTCGCCAAGACCAGCAACGTCAAGCAGGCCGCGGGCGCCGTCGTCATCGACAAGGCCGCCAAGACCGCCACCGTGACGGTCCCGGCCCGCTCCATCGCCTCCATCTAGCTCAAGGGCGTCAGCGGCATCGCCAAGGACGCCGGCGTGCAGTCCGGCAAGACGTACCAGCTCGTCGGCACCCAGTCCGGCAAGACGCTGACCGCCACCGCCTCCGGCGACTCCGCCCTCTCCATCGCGGACACCGCCGAAACCCTCGCCGACGCGAAGAAGCAGGCCTGGACGTTCACCCAGATCGACCAGACCGGTACCGAACGCCCCGACCTCAAGGCGTACGTCATCACCAACGGCGAAGGAAAGGTGCTCGTCTCCAAGAACGGCACCAACGCGTTCAGCGACGAATCGGTCGAAGACGCCAAGAGCGACCCGGCCGCCAAGTGGATCCTCAACACGTCCGACGGCGCAACCTACCAGCTGCTCAACGCGGCCGCCAAGCAGAACCTCGACGTCGACGGCTCCGGCACCAAGGCCGGGACCAAGGTGGGCCTGTACACCTCGGCAAGCGGCGAAACCCCGTCCGCCAACCAGACGTGGACCCTGCGCGACGGCACGCCCACCGGCGCCAAGGCCGTCAACGTGCAGACCGCCGTCGGCGCCGCGCCCACCCTGCCCGATGAGGCGACCCTCTACTACGCGTGGGGCGAAGGCCAGGCCTCCGTCTCCGATTGGGACACCTCCAAGGTGGACGTCGCCGTCGAAGGCACCTACGAGGCCACCGGCACCGCCAAGGACCTGTTCGGCAACGAATACCCCGTCACCGCCAAGGTGTACGTCGGCCCCTACACCGTGACCGACCCCGTGTCCGCCACCGTGCTCGTCGGATCCGACGCCGCCACCGCCGAAACGGCCATCAACGCCGCCAAGGTGTACGCGCACGTCAAGGCATCGCCCGCCTTCCAGGTGGACGCCGCCAGCGTCAAGTGGGACTTCGCCGGCCTTGAGGCCAAACTCAAGGACGCCAAGGCAGGCGACGCCATCGCCATCGAAGGCACCGCCGCCGGCCTCCCCGCCAAGGCCACCCTGTACGTCACCGGAGCCAACCCGGAGAACGTGGCCGACTCCGCCTCCAACCTGACCGTCACCGGCCAGCAGACGGAATACAACAAGGGCGACCAGTGGAAGAAGCTCACCGACGGCGACACGTCCGCCGAAGCGTGGATCACGTGGAACTCGAAGAACGACTGGTCGGTCCAACCCACCGCCACCGTGAACTTCGGTTCCGAGCGTGAGGTCGCCGGACTCACCATCACCTACGGCGACCACGTCCCGGCCTCCGCCAAGGCGGAATACACCACCGACGGCACCACGTGGAAGCAGTTCGGCTCCGAAGTCAAGCCCGAAGCCGGCCAGACCGTCACGTTCACGCCCGAAGGCGGCTCCCTCAAGGCCACCCAGGTGCGCATCGTCAACACGCAAGGCAACGACTACATGGTCGCCACCGAACTCGAGGCCTACGTGGTCCCGGTCGTCGGCGGCGTCAAGAACATCGCGGCCGCAAGCGGCACGAACTTCAGCGTGAACTTCCAGGAGGGCAACTCCTCCTCCAACGCCATCGACGGCAAAACCAAGGACAAGGGCTGGAGCACGTGGGCATCCACCGCCTCCACCATCGACCCCGTCGCCACGTTCACCTTCGACAAGGCCCGCACCATCACCGAAGTGAAGACCTTCTTCTACCGTGACGGCCGCGCCTCCTGGCCGAAGAGCCAGACGCTCGAATACCAGGACGAGAACGGCACGTGGAAGACCGTCGACACCAAGACCGGCTGGTACACGCAGCCCTCCGCCGCCGACAACGACAGCTCCACCGACGCCGACACCCCGACCGTCGACTTCGTCCTCGACACCCCGGTCACGGCCAAGGCCATCCGCCTCACCAACACGCTGCAGGACACCAAGGTGTACATCAACGTGGCCGAGATCCAGGTGTTCGCCAAGGACGACACCGTCCTCACCGCGAAGCCGGCTGCCGACGCCACGCTCGGCGACCTGCGCCTCGACGGCGAGACCATCGACGGCTTCGACCCGGCCAAGACCGACTACACCGTCGACCTGCCGTACGACGCCGAAACCAACCCGGTGCTCCAGGCCTTCGCCGCGGACAACGCCGCCACCGTCAAGGTGACCGGCGAGGCGGTCAAGGACGGCGCGCTCGGCGGCAAGGACGTCATCGACGTGACCTCCGCCGACGGCACCGCCACGAAGACCTACACGGTCACGTACAACGCCGCCGCGCTCGCCGCCCTCAAGGTGACCGGGCCTGCGAAGACCACGTACGAGATCGGCGACAAGCTCGACCTCAAGGGTCTCACGGTCACCGCCGTCTACAAGATCGGCGACAAGACGGTCCACGAGGAGAAGCTCGCCCAGGCCACGGATGGTTCGGACGGAACGGACGGCGGCGCTGACGGCTACGTCGTCTCCGGCTTCGACTCCACCACCGCCGGCAAGAAGACCGTCACCGTCTCCTACCGCGGCGTGTCCGCCACGTTCGACGTGACCGTCAAGGCCACGTCCGTCGCGCCCGGCCCCGAGCAGCAGCCTGGTCCGGGTGAGGGCAACGGCAACGGTTCCGGCGACAAGGGCGACGGCAAGAAGCCCGGCTCCGGCAGCGGCGTGCTGTCCAAGACCGGTTCCGCCGTGGCGGCGTTCGCCGCCGTGGCCGCGGTCATGACGCTCGCCGGCGCCACCGCGCTCATGCTGCGCAAGCGCCGCAGCTGAGCCGCCCGGTCCGCGATGCTCTCGCATGGCGGAGGGGTGTCCGATCGGACCGCTGCAATGAATCGTCGGGTGCGACATCTCCTTTCCGCATCCGGCACGGTTGAAGGGCCGTCGTCTCCGATTCGTTCGGAGGCGGCGGCCCTCGCCGTTTGTGCGGGGTGGGTCTGCTGTTGTGTGAGGGCCCGGAGTGTGGGTGAGGTGTGGTTCCGTGTTCCGGCCCGTGGGCGATTGGTCCGGAGTGTGTGAGAGGTCCGGTTCTGAGTTCCGGCCCGAGGTCGATTGGTCCGGAACATCTGTGAGGCTTGATTCCGTGTTCCGGTGGCACGGTTCGTGGACCCGGAGTGCGTGTGGGGCCTGTTTTCGCGTTCCGGTCCATGGGTGGTTGGTCCGGAATGATGTGGAGGTGCGATTTCGCGTTCCGGTGGCGTGGTTCGTGAGCCCGGAGTGCGTGTGAGGCCTGTTTTTCGTGTTCCGGCCCAGGTCCGTGTGGTCCGGAGTGGCGTGGAGGTGCGATTTCGCGTTCCGGTGGCGTGGTTCGTGGTTTGGAGTGGCCCCGGAGTGTGTGTGGGCCCCGTTCTCGCGTTCCAGCCCAAGGCCGCGCGTCCCGGAGCGGCTGGAAGGCCTGTTCTCGCGTTCCGGTGGCACGGTTCGTGGCCCCGGAGTGTGTGTGGGGTCTGTTTTCGTGTTCCGGTCCACGACCGTGTGGTCCGGAGTCTGTGGACGGCCCGGTTTTGTGTTCCGGTGGCAGGGTTCGTGGCTCGGAGTGGCCCCGGAGTGTGTGTGGGCCCCGTTCTCGCGTTCCAGCCCAAGGCCGCGCGTCCCGGAGCGGCTGGAAGGCCTGTTCTCGCGTTCCGGTCCATGGGAGATTGGTCCGGAGTGTGGGTGTGCTCCGATTCCGCGTTCCGGTGGCGTGGTTCGTGGCCCCGGAGTGTGTGTGAGGTCTGTTTTCGTGTTCCGGTCCACGACCGCGTGGTCCGGAGCGGCTGGAAGGCCTGTTCTCGCGTTCCGGTGGCACGGTTCGGTTCCGTGTGCGGCTCCGGAACGTGTTGGTGGTCCGATTTTTCGTTCCGGTCCATGGGCGCTTGGTCCGGAGTGTGGGTGTGCTCCGATTCCGCGTTCCGGTGGCACGGTTCGTGAGCCCGGAGTGTGTGAGAGCCTCGGTGCCGCGTTGCGGCCCAAGGTCGCGCGTCCCGGAGTGATCAGGAGGCCCGATTCTGTGTTCCGGTGGCATCGGCTGTGGTTGGAGTGTGCCGCGTGTTGTGCATTGCCGATGCGCAGACCGGCTGATGCGGTTGGCTGATGCGGTTGGGGCAGCAGCCCTGTTTGCGTTGACACGCATATTTCGTGGTTACCGATGAGGGTTTTGATGGTAGAATGAAGGGCAACATTATGTTTGCGATAACATCGCGAATATGATGCGGGCCGAGAAGGACGGCCCGAACGGAGGGACATGTCGGCGACGGACGCCTGTAAGCAGTGATGCGACGTCATGCAACGGATGCAGGTCCCTCCACCCATCAAGGAAGGAATCACACAGCAATGACACAACCACAACCACATCGGGCAGGGGCGTTGCTCGCGGCCATCGCCGCGGCGGCGACGCTCCTGACATGCGGACTGGCCGCCACGGGTGCCACCGCGGCGGGCGTCGACTATCTGCCCACCATCGATCAGGTGCCCACCTACACCAGCTTCCAGCCCACGGCCGATCCCGGCACCGGCTCAAACACCTACTTCCAGCCCTACTGGTACGCCAAGAACGCCGACGACAACGGCGGCACCCACATCCAGGCGCACGGCGGACAGGTCGTCAAGGTGGGTGACGCCTACTACTGGTACGGCGAAGACCGCTCCAACGGCTACGACAACAGCCCCGGCGTCCACGCCTACATGTCCAAGGACCTCTACAACTGGACCGACCTCGGCGTCGCCCTCAAGGCCGTCACCAGCAAGGCTCAGCTGACGGACAAGACCAACAAGGACTTCGCCTACTTCGACAAGGCGTACCATCTCACCAAGTCGGACGGCAGCGTCGACACCGCCAAGGCGGACGCCATCTTCCCCTACCTCAACACCAACCCTGACCAGGACGGCGACGGCGTGAAGGACAGCGTCCAGGCGATCTTCGAACGTCCGAAGATTATCTACAACGAGAAGAACAAGCAATACGTGCTCTGGTGGCACTCCGACGGCAGCACCACGCCCGGCGGCTCCAACTACGCGCGCGCCCTCGCCGGCGTGGCCGTCTCGGACAATCCGGCAGGCCCCTTCACCATGGTGGGCGCCTACCGCCTGCCCAACCAGAACAACTGGAAGCAGGCGGCCGGTAATCCCGACTGGGGTGAGAACGGCGACAGCCGTGACATGACCGTCTTCGTCGACCCCAAGGACCGGAACGCCTACGTGGTGTACTCCACCGAGGCCAACCACTCGCTGTACGTCGCCAAACTCAACGACGACTACACCAACGTGGTCAAGACCACCACCGAGGACCAGTCCGAAGGCAAGAAGCAATACTCCGCCGACGGCCAATACCCGTACATCCTGGCCGACGGCAAGCCCGGCGCGCCCGTGCGCGGCGAGGACTTCCAGATCATCAGCCAGAACGGCAGCCTCGAGGCGTCGGCCGTCTTCCAATATGACGGACGCTACAACGTCATCGCCTCCGGCACCACCGGCTGGAGCCCCAACAAGCAGACCTACTACACCGCCAGCTCCATGCTCGGCACGTGGATCCGCGGCGTCGAAAAGAACGACGCCAACGAGACCACATGGTTCAACAGTATGCCCGAAGGCTCCGATGGCCTGCTTTCGGTGAACGACGCCCGCGGCACCACGTTCGGATCGCAGACCGCCAGCGTGCTCGCCGTCGACCAGGCCAAAGGCCACTTCATCTACCTCGGCGACCGCTGGGACGACGGCAAGGCCGACTCCACGTACGTCTGGCTGCCGCTCACCATCGGCGAGAACGAGACCATCGAAATGCACAACCCGGCGCAGGAGGACCTGCCCAACGGATGGGGCCTCGACTACTGGGACAACCACGGCGGAACCAAGGGGAGCGTCGTCTACTGGAAGGTGAACGACGACCTGCCCGAAAGCGTCTCCACCGGCGGCACCGTCACCCTGCCCGCCGAAGTCGACGTGACCGAAGGCAAGGCGTCGGACGCCACGACCGCCAAGACCAAGGTGACGTGGAACGTCGAAGGCGGCACCGCCGTCGACGGCAAGGCGAACACCTACGCGTTCAACGTGCCCGGCACCTACACCCTCACCGGAACCCTCGCCGAGGACGCGAACTTCAACCCCGGACGCACGTTCCGCCGCCAGATCACCGTCTCCTGCTCCACCCCCGTCTCCGGCGCGTGGAAGGAAGCCCACTGGAAGGGCGGCAGCGCCTGCAAGGTCGCCGCCTCCAACGGCGCCTACGACTTCACCGTCACCGCCAACGCCGATCGCGGCGTGTGGACCGACCGCAACGAAGGCAGCACCGTCTACCAGCCCGACGCGCTCGAAACCGGCGACACGCTCGTCACCACCGTCAAGCCGCTCGACCTGGGCGGCAACGGCGATCCGCGCGCCGGCCTCATCGTGCGCAACAGCCTCGGCTCCGCCAACGGCGGCAAGGGCTACGCGACCCTCCTCGCCAGTCCGAGCGGCATCTACATGCAATACGACTCCAACGGCGACGGCTACATCGACACCGAAACCACGCACGTCGCCGCCGACAACGGCTTCGACGCCACCCACAGCGTCCAGCTCAAGCTGGAACGCACCGGCGCCGACACCATCAAGGGCTACTGGCGCGCCGGTGACGCGGCCGCCGACGCCGCATGGAACGACGTCGCCACGGTGACCCTCACCGGCGCCGACGCCACCGGACTCGACGCCGGCGTGTTCGCCACCTCCAACAGCAACGTCGGACCGCTCACCGTCGCGTTCAACGGCACCGCGTTCGGCGCGCAGACCGCCGCCGTCAAATCCATCAAGGCCGAAGGCCCCGCCGGCACCATCGCCAAGGGCCAGAGCCTCGACACCAAGGATGTGACCGTCACCGCCACGCTCGCCAACGGCAGGACCCGCGTGCTCGACCCGAGCGAATACACGCTCGAAGGCTTCGACACCGCCAAGCTCGGCAAGCAGGACGTCACCGTCAAACTCGCCGCCGACCCCACGATCACCGCCACGGTGACCGTGACCGTCGAAAGCGACCTGGCGCGCCTCTACTGCTCCACCGCAGCGGCCTCCAAGTACGAGCCGGCCAGCAGCTGGGCCTCCGCCTCGCTGCCGAGCCTCACCTGCGACAATGACCCCGCCACCAACTGGTCCAACTGGGGCACCGGCGACACCACGCCGTGGCTCAGCTACACGTTCGGCGGCAAGGCCTACCAGCTCGGCACGCTCACGTTCACCGTCGACAAGGCCAAGGGCGAGGCCGCGCCGAAGAGCTTCACCGTCTCCTACCTGCCCGCCGACGCCGCGTCCGACGGCACGTCCGGTGACGCGTCCGACGCGTGGGTGGATGCGTCCGACGCCCAGGTGCCGGCCGTGACCGTGGACACCGCCGCCGGGGCCTCCACCGAGGTGGACCTGAGCAACCTGCCCGCCGTCAAGGGCGTGCGCCTCAACCTCACCTACGCGGACGGCAACGACTACGCGAAGGTCGCCGAAGTGAAGATCGCCGAGCGTGAAAACGCCACGCCCGCGCCCTCAAGCAACGCCGACCTCGCCGACCTGACCGTCGACGGCACGACCGTGCCCGGCTTCACCGCCGGCACCACCGAGTATGACGGCTCCGCGCTGCTCGCCGGCGACGCCACCGCCTACCCGAAGGTCGAAGCCAAGGCCGCCGACGCGGACAAGGCGAAGGTCACGGTCGAACAGGCCGACGTGGACAACGGCGGCAAGGCCACCGTGACCGTCATCGCCGAAGACGGCACCGTCAAGACGTACACGGTGACGTTCGGCGAACTGCCGAAGCTCGCCGCGCTCGACGTGGACGTCACCAAGACCACCTATCAGGAGGGCGACGCGTTCGACCCGACCGGCGTCAAGGTGACCGCCGTGTACAAGGTCGGCGACAAGGAGACCGCGCGCAAGTTCATCGCCTCCGACGACAAGGACCTCGCGTTCACCGGCTTCGACTCCGCCGCTTCGGGCACGAAGACCGTCACCGTCTCCTACCGCGGCGTGACCGCCACGTTCGACGTGACCGTCGTGGCCAAGGGCTCCGGCTCTGGTGAGGGGACGGGCGATGGCGGCAAGGGCGAGGGTACGGACAACGGCGGCAAGCCGGAGTCTAAGCCCGAAACCAAGCCGTCCGGCAAGAAGCCGGGCGCCGGCGTGGGCGCTGGTTCAGGTGCTCCGGGCGCGTTGTCCAGGACCGGCGCGTCCGTCGCCGGCGTCGCCGGTGTGGTCGCGCTGCTTGCGGCCGCGGCCGGCGCGGTGACCATCGCCCGCAAGCGCAAGGCGTGACGGTTCCGCATGATTGCGTGACCGCCGCGTCTGACGGCGGACCGCCGCCGCAGTGAAACGTCGGGTGCGACATCTCCTTTCCGCATCCGGCACGGTTGAAGGGCCGTCGTCTCCGATTCGTTCGGAGGCGGCGGCCCTCGCCGTTGTTGCGGGCGGGGTTGCTGTTGTGTGAGGCTGCTGTTGTGTGTGTTGTGTGGGTCTGCCGTTGTGCGTGGCCCTGGAGTGCGTGTGGGGCCTGTTTTCGCGTTCCGGCCCATGGGTGGTTGGTCCGGAATGATGTGGAGGTGCGATTTCGCGTTCCGGTGGCATGGTTTGTGGTTCGGGGTGGCCCCGGAGTGCGTGGGAGCCCCGGTTCTGCGTTCCGGCCCGTGGGTGTGTGGTCCGGAGTGGTCGGGAGGTGTGATTCTGCCGTTCCGGTGGCACGTTCCGTGGCCCCGGAGTGTGTGTGGGCCCCGTTCTCGCGTTCCAGCCCACGACCGTGTGGTCCGGAATGATGTGGAGGTGCGATTTCGCGTTCCGGTGGCATGGTTCGTGAGCCCGGAGTGCGTGTGAGGCCTGTTTTCGCGTTCCGGCCCATGGGTGGTTGGTCCGGAATGATGTGGAGGTCCGTTTTCACGTTCCGGTGGCACGTTCCGTGGCCCCGGAGTGCGTGAAAGGTCTGTTCTCGTGTTCCGGTCCGGAGGCGTGTGGTCCGGAATGGTTGTGGGGGCCGATTCTGTGTTCCGGTGGCACGTTCCGTGGTTTGGAGTGGCCCCGGAGTGCGTGGGAGCCCCGGTTCTGCGTTCCGGCCCAAGGCTGCGCGTCCCGGAGCGTGTGTGAGGCGTGATCTTTCATTCCGGGCACAGTGGATACTGGAGGCATGGAAGCACAGGCACCCAGCAGCAATCAGCATCCCACCGTCGTACCGTTCGCGGGCAAGCCGCGCGTGCCTCGCCTCGGCATGGGCACGATGGCGCTCGCCATCGAAGGCCGGCCGGATCGCGACACCGCCATCGGCACGATCCGCGCGGCGCTCGATGCCGGCGTGCGTTACCTCGACACCGCGTGGTCGTACTATCTGCCCACCGCTCCCGGTATGGACGGCACCGGCGTCCCCGCCGATTTCGGATACGGCGAACTGCTGGTGCGCGACGCGCTCGCCAGCTGGGACGGCCCGCGCGACGAGGTGCTCGTCGCCACGAAGACCGGCTATCGCCGCACCATCGAGGTGGGGGAGGAGACATCGGAAGCCGGTGCGGGACATGCCGGTGCGGAAGCCCCCGGCATCGCGGCCGCTGACGGTTTGGCCGTCGGCGGCGGTTCCTCCGATACCGGTTCGGATGCTGGCGTCGGTGCGGACGCTGGCGCCGGTGTGCCCGCAGCCGCTCCCCGCCGTCAACATCTGCAGGCCGTGGGCAGCCGATACGGCTGGATGGCCGATGCCCGTCCCGAGACGATGATCCGCGACGCGAAGGAGTCCGCCCTGCGTCTTGGCGTGGACGCGCTCGACCTGCTGTACGCGCACGGTCCCGACCCGAACGTGCCGTACGAGGATACGGTGGGGGCATTGAAGACCCTCCTCGACGAGGGTGTGATCCGATATGCGGGCGTCTCCCGTGTGAACGACGCGCAGATCGACATGGCGCGCGACATCCTCGGCGACGGATTGGTCGCCGTGCAGAACCAGTTCTCGCCGTCCCACCCCGATCCGGAAGGCACGATGGCGCATTGCGCGGCGCTCGGCCTCGATTTCGTCTGCTGGTCGCCGCTCGGCGGGTTCCTCGACCCGTTCGACATGCGAGCCTACGAGCCGTTCAAGCGGGTGGCCGCCGTCCGCGGCGTCTCCTATCAGCGTGTGGTGCTCGCGTGGGAGTTGAGCCGGTACGGTCGGTTGTTCACCATCCCCAGCGCGCGCAATCCGAGGGAGATCCGTGATTCCTTCGCCGCGGTCGATCTGCGGCTTACGTCGGAGGAGCTCGCCCTGCTGCCGTAGCGGCCGCCGGCGGTTGCGACGGTGTTTGCGATGCGGTTGGGTTGGGATGTGTCGATTCGTTTCGCTGGGAAGGTGTTCCGCGAAGCGGTCCGATGGAGGTGCGCCGGGTTGCGTTGCTGGGTGGCTGTTCCGCGACGCGGTTCGGTCGGGTCATGACGGACCGTTTCGCTGGGAGGGGTATGGGCGACGTGGTTCGGCTGGACCGTGACCGGTTGTTTCGCGGGGACGCCGGTTGGTGAAGCAGTTTGGTGTGGTGCCGACGGGTTGTGTTGCTGGATGGCTGTTCCGCGATGCGGTTCGGCGGGTTGCTGGCGGGTTGCTTCGCTGAGTAGGTGGTTTGTGATGCGGTTGGGTGGGGTTGCGCTAATCCGTTTCGCTGGGACATTGGTTGGTGAGGCGGCGCGGTGGTTTTCTGCCGACTTGTTTCGCTGAGGGGGTCTTCTGCGACGCGTGGCGGCTGGACCGTGACCGGTTGTTTCGCGGAGATGTCTGTTCGCGACGCGGGGCGGCTGTTCTCGGCGTCCGCATATCGGACGGTGACATGTCATGGATGATTGCGATATCACCATGTGGGCGCTGTTCGTTCAGTGCTCGCGCAATGTCCGGATGATGGAGTCCGGCGGTTTCTGGTTTCGCGGTGTACCCTGTAACAACGCCGTTTTCGCAGATTCTTTCGCATTTTGTCAAGGTGTGTTGCAGGCGGTTCCCAGCTAAAATGTCTGGTGTTGGGATGTTAACGCTACCATAAGTGGACATTTCGACGCCCGACGTGGGGAGTCCATGTCGGGGAGGCTGTCACGCTGGATGACAACCGGTTGCGCAGTGACGGTGCAGCCGGGCTCGACCACCGGGGCGACGGGGCCGGAACGCGGTCTCCAGCCGGTGGCTGACGTGATGCCATCCGCCGGTTGGGCCGCCGTGAGGCGACGCGTCCGACGAGGATCGCCTTGGAGGTCGGCTTCATGACGGGAGACCGGAATGGGGCGCATCCGACGGAGAGCAGCCTGAACGACCATCCGGCAACGGACGGCTGGTGACAAGGTCGTCCGGAAGAGCCCCGCGCGGCACCGTCAACGGGCAGCCGGAACGGGGCCGATCAAGGAGGGTCGGCCCGGAAGGAATCGCCCGGAGACGGGCGAACAAGGAGGGAACACCAGTGAACACCATCGGCAAATCCGTGGCGGCCATAGCCGCCGCGGCCACACTGCTCGGAGGGGGACTCGCCAGCACGGCCTATGCGGCCGGCGGCGCCGACGTCTCCACGGTCACCATCAACCCCTGGTACCAGAACGGCCCGTTCGAAGGCTGGGGCACCTCGCTGGCATGGTTCGCCAACGCCACCGGCGCCTACGGCAACCAGCAGAACTACACCGCCGACGGCAAGCCCGCCGACGCCGAGCTCAACGCCAAGGCCAACGCCAACGGCGCCAAGCTCCGTCAGGACTTCTACGACAGCATCTTCGGCTCCAACGGCCTCAATCTCAACAAGGCCCGCTACAACGTGGGCGGCGGCAACGCCTCGACGTGGCCTACGGCTATCCGTTCATGCGTCAGGGCGCCGCCGTGCCCGGCTACTGGGCCCCGGATGCGGACGGATCCAAGGGGCTGTACAAGGATGCGGACGGCAACGCCGTCACCACCAAGCAGGCCGACCGCGACAAGCTCGACGCCATCTACGACCCGAACAGCGACAGCTCCTACGTGTGGGGCGACGCCTCCAAGGACAGCGAGGCCGCCAAGAAGGTCGAGTCGCAGGAATGGTGGATCCAGGAGGGCGTCAAGACCGGCGACATCACCCACTGGGAGGCGTTCGCCAACTCAGCGCCCTACTTCATGACCGAAAGCGGCTACGTGGCCGGCGGCCGCAACTCCTCCTGGGACAACAACCTCAAGGATCCGGAGAAGTTCGGCGTCTACATGGCCAAGGTCACCAAGCACCTCGAGGACAAGTACGGCGTCAACTTCAACACCGTCGAGCCGTTCAACGAATCCGAGTCCGGCTCGTGGATCACCCCGTGGCAGAACGCCACCGACTTCACCAAGGATGCCTCCTCGGCCGACGCGCAGCTCATCAACCGCTACATGGCCACCGGCGACTACGACGGCGCCGACCTGTCCATCACCCCGTACTCCAACGCGGTGAAGAAGCCCCAGGAGGGCATGCACGTCTCCACTTCGGACGCCAACGGCGGCCGCATGCAGCAGCGCGCCGTGGAATCGCTGTCCAAGGCCCTGCAGGGCAACGACGGCACCGTCATCTCCGCCACCGACGCCCAGTTCCGCGACCAGTTCATGGAGACGTACAACAACTACACCTCCGAGGACCGCGCCAAGGTGGGCCAGTACAACGTGCACGGCTACGGCGGCGACCAGACCTACAACGAGCGCAACGTGCGCGACGTGGCCCAGCGCGACGGCAAGAAGCTCTCGATGAGCGAGGTGGACGGCTCCTGGCAGAACGGCGGCTTCAACCCGTTCGGCTTCGACAACGCCCTCGGCTTCACCTCCATGATCAACGGCTACGTCTACAAGCTGCAGTCCCAGGACTTCAACTTCTGGCAGGTCGTCGAGGACCTCTACAACATGGAGAAGGGCACCACCGACGCGGACGGCAACACGCTCAACCCCGGCGGCGAGAACACCAACTGGGGCACCATCTTCATCGACTTCGACTGTAACGTGACCGACGCGGACGGCAACCTGTACTCCAAGCGCCGCGTGGACAACAACGGCGGCAAGACCGAGGGCCTCCAGCCGTGCTCCGTGCTCGTCAACTCGAAGTACAACAGCATGCGCGCCTACACGCAGTTCATCGGCGAAGGCGACACCATCCTCGCCAACAGCGACACCGGCACCAACTTCTCCGCCCAGTCCAAGGACGGCAAGACCCAGACCGTGGTGCACACCAACAGCTCGAACAAGCCGCAGACCTTCGTCATCGACCTGTCCAACTACAAGGACATCGCGGCCGACGCCTCCGGCGACCTGTACCTCACCACCGAATCCGCCAAGGACGACGTGGACAAGGGCGCGTTCGCGGCCACCCCGGACACGATGAACAAGTCCAGCGACGTCAAGCAGCCCGCCGGCTCCGTGACGATCGACGCCAAGCACAAGACCGCCACGATGACCGTGCCCGCCCGCTCCATCGCCTCCGTGCAGCTGCACGGCGTGACCGGCGTGTCCGAGAACGCCCCGTCCGTCACGGACGGCAGCACGTACGCGCTCGTCAACCAGTGGTCCGGCAAGACCGTCTCCACGGACGCCGACGGCAACGTGACCCTGCAGGACCTCGCCGCCACCGGCGACGACGCCGCCAAGCAGAACCTCACGTTCCACGAGCTGCCCGCCGAGGCCGCCCGTCCCACCGTCAAGCGCTACGTCATCGAGACCGCCGACGGCCGTGTGCTCGCCGCCGACACGTCCGACGCCGACGCCGGCGCGGACACCGGCGTGGTCAACGCGAACAGTGTGAACGTGAAGCTCGTCTCCGAAAGCGTCGACCAGGCGAAGCAGGACCAATCGGCCATCTGGATCCTCAACACCGAGGACGGCACGCACTTCAACCTCGTCAACGCGGCCGCCGCGAAGACCCTCACCGCGAACAGCAACGCCGCCGGCAGCACGCCCACGCTGGACCTGTCCAAGGGCATGACCGGCCAGGGCTGGACCCTGCGCTCCACCACGCCCAGCGGCGTGCGTGACGTGCGCGTCCAGGTGCCCGTCGGCGCCTCCGCGGACGACGTGCGCAAGGCCCTCGGCACCACGGTGACCCCGTACTACACGTGGGGCGCCGGCGATCCGGCCGCCATCGAAGGCCAGTGGGACGTCAGCGGCGTGAACACCGCCGCCAAGGGCGCGTACACCGCCACCGCCACGGCCACCGACCTGTACGGCAACAAGCTGGACGTGAAGGCCACCGTGCACGTGGGCGACCTCACCGTGGCCGACCCGGCGTCCGTCACCGTGAAGACCGGTTCCGACGAGGCGTCCGTCAAGGCCGCCGCGCCCGCCGAGGTCGACGCGCACGTCGGCATGTCCGAGGCGATCAGGTCCGCCGTCACCTGGCAGTGGCCGTCCGACCTCGCCGACCGTCTCGCCAAGGCCAAGTCCGGCGACGCGATCCAGGTGCCCGGCGCGCTGACCGCGTACCCGGACATCCACGTGCGCCTCACCGTGTACGTCGAGGACGAGCAGACGCGCAACGTCGCCTCCGACACCTTCGGGCCGACGTACACCGACACCGACACGACCGACACGTCCAAGACCATCAACGGCGACCTCACCGACAAGGGCTGGACCACGTGGAAGGCCGACGCCTCCCAGAAGGCCCAGACCCCGACCGCCACGTTCGGCTTCACCACCGACCAGACCGTCAGCGAGATCCGCGTCTACTACTACAAGGACGCCGGCTCCGCCACGTGGCCGGCCAGCGTGTCCGTGAACTATTGGAACGGCAGCGCCTACGTGCCGTTCGGCAGCGCGGTGAGCCTGCCCGACACCGCCGACGAGGCGCCGGTCGCGGTCATCAAGGTCGACAAGCCGATCACCGGCAACTGGTTCAACATCGTGAACACCGTGGGCGACGCCCACCCGTACATCTCCGTCTCCGAGATCGAGCTCATCTCGCCCACCGGCAAGCTGCTGCCCACCACGGACAGCGCGCTCGGCGAACTGCGCGCCGACGGCGTGCGCCTCGACGGCTTCGACCCGGACAAGCTGCCCGAGGACGGCACGTTCCACGGCACGCTCGCCGCGGACGCCGAAACCTACCCGCACATCGACGCCTACGCCGCCGACAACGCGGCCGACGTCAAGGTCGAGCAGGCAAGCGCGGAGAACGGCGGCAAGGCCACCATCACCGTGACCCCGAACGACGGCGGCAAGGCCCGCACGTACGTCGTGGACTACGGCGCCCTGCCGAAGCTCACGCTGCGCGTCACCGCGCCCGCGAAGACCACGTACGAGATCGGCGACAAGCTCGACCTCAAGGGCCTCAAGGTGGACGCCGTCTGGACCAAGGACGGCAAGGAGACGGTGAAGTCCGTCAGCCTCGACGACCCGCAGCTGGCCGTGGGCGAAGGCTTCGACTCCGCCACCGCCGGCAGGAAGACCGTGCTGGTCTCCTACCGCGGCGCCACCGCCACGTTCGACGTGACGGTGAAGAAGGCCGCCGAGCCCGCGCCCGCGCCGCAGCCGGAGAAGCCCGGCAACGAGCAGGGCGGCAAGCCCGGTGCGAAGCCCGCGGCCAAGAAGCCCGGCACCGGACTGTCCAGGACCGGTGCGTCCGTGACCGTCGTGGCCATGGCCGCGGTGGCGCTCGCGGTGGCCGCCGGTGCGGCGGTCGCGCTGCGTCGCCGTCGCGACTGATGCGTGACGGCATCGCCTGAACGGGGCGGTCTCCCTTGCGGGAGGCCGCCCCGCTCGCGTTTTGGTCGCCCGATGATTGTTTATAGTGCGAGATATTATCCAGTGTGAGATATTCTTGCGTCGTACTGTGTGGTGCGGCGGATGCGAAGGTCCGGTCATGGCGTCGGGAGACGAACGCCGCAGGCCGATGGGAGGAGTGGACATGGGCTTCGAACAGGAAGCGGTGGACGAGCTGTGGACCAAGGTGTGGAGCCACAAGTCGGCCATGCAGCGCGATCTCAACCGCGGCGCCCACGGCGAGGTGTTCGTCCTGCGCCAGCTCATGGAGTTCGGGCAGATGACGCCCTCCCAGCTGGCCTCGGCGCTGCGCGTGAGCTCCGGCCGCGTCTCCACGCTGCTGTCCGCCTTGGAGAAGAAGGGGTACGTCACGCGCGAGAACGACCCCGACGATCGTCGCGTGGTGCGTGTGCGGCTTACGGATGCGGGGCGTGAGGCCGTGCGGCACGACGTCGACGCGATGCGTGACGCGGTGTGCTGGATCTTCTCGCAGATGGGGGAGCGACGCACCCGCGAGTTCGTCGATCTGACCCGTGAGTTCATGACCTACATGTCGATCTGCCGTCCCGGCAAGCCTCGCCCTACGGCCGAGGAGGTGCGCAAGGCGTTCGAGGAGGTCGATTCGTCGGATGGGTGGTCCTGTCCGGTCGCTGGGAATGCGGCCGCCGAGGGTTCCGACGACGCCGCGGGCGCCGGGTCCGGGCGTCGCTGAACCGCGGTCGCCCCGTCCGTTGGGGGCGGGTTTTCGCTTGGCGATGATTCGTCGCTGCCTGCTCTGGGTTCCGTATGTTCCGTGTGGGAAACGCCGTCGCATTGACAAATATCTCTGGGTGTAAGTAATTTAATACTGCAAGATAAATCACGTGGACATCCAATTGCCGACGGCGCGGATTGCGCCGGTCGACGCAACGCAAACCAACGCTTAAGGGGAATCAATGCTTCGCATCATGAAATACCTCTCCAAGGGGGAGGTCGGGCAGATGCTCATCGCCCTGGTCTCCATCGTCGGACAGGTCTTCCTCGACCTCAAACTGCCCGACTACATGTCCGACATCACCACGCTCGTCGAAACGCCCGGCAGCGAGATGGCAGACATCTGGATCGCCGGCGGCAAGATGCTGCTCGTCTCGCTCGGCTCCGTCGCCTGCGCCGTGGTCACCGGCTTCATCGCCGCCCGTGTGGGCGCCAGCTTCAGCCAGCGCCTGCGCTCGCTCGAATTCGGCAAGGTCGAATCGTTCGGCCCCGCCGAGATGGGCCGCTTCTCCACCGCCAGCCTCATCACCCGCTCCACCAACGACATCACGCAGATCCAGATGTTCATCACCGTGGGCCTGCAGCTCATCGTCAAATCGCCGATCATGGCCGTGTGGGCCATCATGAAGATCGCCGGCGACGGCCTCGAATGGACGCTCGCCACCGCCATCGCCACCGTCGTCCTGCTCGCCGCCATCGGCGTGCTCATGGCGCTCGTCATGCCGAAGTTCAAGGCCATGCAGCGGCTCGCCGACGACATCAACCTCGTGGCCCGCGAGAACCTCACCGGCCTGCGTGTGGTGCGCGCGTACAACGCCGAGAACTATCAGGAGGCCAAGTTCACCAAGGCCAACACGAACCTTACCGAGACCCAGCTGTTCACCAACCGCGCCATGGCTGTCATGATGCCGCTCATGAACAGCGTGATGAACGGCCTCATGCTCGCCGTCTACTGGATCGGCGCCTACCTCATCGACGCCGCCGACCTCACCGACAAGCTCGACGTGTTCTCCAACATGGTGGTCTTCTCCAGCTACTCCGTGCAGGTCATCATGAGCTTCCTGCTCATGAGCATGGTGTTCGTGCTCTGGCCGCGCGCCGACGTCTCCGCCCAACGCGTCATGGAGGTGCTCGACACCGACCCGCTCGTCAAGGACGGTCCCGGCGCGCCGGCCGCGTCCGACGCCCCGCGCGGCGAGGTCGAATTCCGCGACGTGAGCTTCACCTACCCCGATTCGCGCGAACCGATGCTCGAACACGTCTCGTTCAAGGCGACCCGCGGCCAGACCGTCGCGTTCATCGGCTCCACCGGCTCCGGCAAATCGACCCTCGTCAACCTCGTGCCGCGCCTCTACGACGCGACCGAAGGCCAGGTGCTCGTCGACGGTGTCGACGTGCGCGACTACACGCTCAAGGACCTGCGCGACCGCATCGGCTACGTGCCGCAGAAATCCATCCTCTTCAAAGGCACCGTCGCAAGCAATATCGCCTACGGCGACGAACCGGACGGACGTGACGCGACGGCCGGCGAGACCGCGCGCATCCGCGAGGCGGCCGACGTCGCCCACGCCACCGAATTCGTCGACCGCATGGACGGCGGCTTCGACGCGCCCATCGCGCAAGGCGGCTCCAACGTGTCCGGCGGACAGAAGCAGCGCCTGTCCATCGCCCGCGCCGTCCACCGCGACCCGGAGATCCTCGTCTTCGACGACTCATTCAGCGCACTCGACTTCAAGACCGACCGCGAAGTGCGCGACGCGCTCGCGTCGCACGCCAAGGACGCGACCAAGCTCATCGTCGCCCAACGCATCGGCACCATCATGAGCGCCGACCTCATCGTCGTGCTCGACGACGGCAAGGTCGTGGGCGAAGGCACGCACAAGGAGCTGCTCGAGACGTGCGAGGTCTACCGCCAGATCGCCGAATCGCAGCTCAGCCAGACCGAACTCACCGCCTGACGGCGGACGTACGAGCCGACAGGCGAGCTGAAGACACCAATACGCTTAACAGGAGGAATTCCTATGCCAGGACCAATGGGACACGGCGGGCCGAACCGCGGCGCCGTCGAGAAACCGCAGAACTTCGGGGAGGTCATGGGCAAGCTCGTACGCTTCTGCCGCCGCTACATCCCCGTCATCGTCATCGCGCTCGTCCTGGGCGCGGCCGGCACCATCTTCCAAATCATCGGACCGGACCAACTCAAGGACATGACCAACGAGATCGTCAAGGGCCTGCCCGCGATGGTCCACGGCAGGCCTGTCATGGGCGCCGTCGACTTCGACGCGGTCACGCGCATCGGCCTCACGCTCGCCGCGCTCTACGTGGGTTACGCGGTGCTCAGCTACGTGCAGAGCTGGCTCATGGCCAACGTCACGCAGCGCACCGCGCAGCAGCTGCGCGAGGCGATCAGCGAGAAGATCAACAAGCTCCCCTTGAGCTACTTCGACAAGGTGAGCTACGGCGACGTGCTCAGCCGCATCACCAACGACGTCGACGCGATCGGCCAGACCCTCGGGCAGAGCCTCGGCTCGCTCATCACGTCCGTCACGCTGTTCGTCGGCGCGCTCTTCATGATGTTCTACAACAACGTGATCATGACGCTGTGCGCCATCGGCGCCAGCCTTGTCGGACTCGTGCTCATGATGGGCATCATGAAGGCCTCGCAGCGCTACTTCGCGCGCCAGCAGGCCGCCCTCGGCGACGTCAACGGGCACGTCGAGGAGATGTACTCCGGACACCTCATCGTCAAGACGTACAACGGCGAGGCCGACTCCATCAGACGCTTCGAGCAGTACAACACGGACCTCTACGACTCCGGCTGGAAGAGTCAGTTCCTCTCCGGCCTCATGATGCCGCTCATGCAGTTCATTGGCAACTTCGGCTACGTGGTGGTGTGCGTGGTGGGCGCCGCGCTCGCCATGAACGGCGACATCGAATTCGGCGTCATCGTCGCGTTCATGATGTACATCCGCCTGTTCACCCAGCCGCTCAGCCAGTTCGCCCAGGCGTTCCAGAACCTCCAGCGCTGCGCCGCCGCGTCCGAACGCGTGTTCGGCTTCCTCGAGGAGCCGGAGATGGCGGACGAGACGGCCAAGCCGGCCCTGCTTGGCGCCAAGTACGCGGGTGGGCGCGAAGTGCGCGGCGACGTCGAATTCGACCACGTGCGCTTCGAATACGAGCCCGGCAAGCCAATCATCCGCGACTTCTCCGCGTCCGTCAAAGCCGGCCAGAAGGTCGCGATCGTCGGCCCCACCGGCGCCGGCAAGACCACGATGGTGAACCTGCTCATGCGCTTCTACGACATCGCCGGCGGGCGCATCGCCATCGACGGCGTCGACACGGCGAGCGTGCCGCGCTGGAACGTCCACGAACAGTTCTCGATGGTGCTGCAGGACACGTGGGTGTTCCACGGCACCGTGCGCGAGAACATCGCCTACGCCAAGACCGGCGTCACCGACGCGCAGATCATGGAGGCGTGCAAGGCCGTGGGCCTGCACCACTACATCATGTCGCTGCCCCAGGGCTACGACACCGTGCTCGACGAGAACACGTCCCTGTCCGCCGGCCAGAAGCAGCTGCTCACCATCGCCCGCGCGATGGTCCAGGACGCGCCGATCCTCATCCTCGACGAGGCCACCTCCTCCGTGGACACGCGCACCGAGGAACTCATCCAGAAGGCGATGGACGCGCTTACCGTCGGCCGTACGTCGTTCGTCATCGCCCACCGCCTCTCCACGATCCGCGACGCCGACATGATTCTCGTGATGGACCACGGCGACGTCATCGAACGTGGCACGCACGAGCAGCTGCTCGCCGCCGGCGGGTTCTATGCCGACCTCTACAACAGTCAGTTCGCGCTCGCCGGCTGATGGAGCGTCCGCGGCGTTGCGGAAGACTCGACGTACCCGTCGTACGCCTTCGCCTTCCGCGCCTTGCGGCCACACGCATCAGTGACGGAGCGTCCGCGGCGTTGCGGAAGACTCGACGTACCCGTCGTACGCCTTCGTCTTCCGCGCCTTGCGGCCACACGCATCATCCGGTTCGCTGCGCTCGCCGGCTGATGGAGCGTCCGCTGCGTTGCGTCAGGCTGCGAAAAAGCCGCCGGGGAAGCCGGACGACTGTACGGCGGTGCGGTCGGCGTTGAGCACGGCGCACTCGAACGGGAGGCGTGCGCCGAGACGTTCGAGCCGATTATGGAGCGTGTTCGCCGGCGTGGTGAACAGGGCCGTCGCCAGGCCGTCCGCCACGGCCGTGGGGTAGCGGTCGGCGATGCGATGCATTCGGCCGGTATCGGCGTCGTCACCGCCGTCGACGGTGTGGACTGCGGCGTCTCCTGCTGCACCGGCCGTCACGTACACCCACGTGGCGGCCACGTCGTCCACGGGCAGTCCGTCGACGGCGTTGAGCAGGTGATGCAGCCGCCGTCCGGCCGCCTCCCAATGCCGCCGGCTCGGCGCGCTCGCGCAGAACGCGCCCGCGTCGACGGTCGCGGTGCCGACCGCGTTCGTCGCGTCCGCCGGATCCTCCAGTGCGATGGTCAACGGTTCGTCGGGCGATTGGATGCGCAGGTCGCCGCCCGCGTCGATGACGTAGCCGGAGGTGGCGTATGCGGTGAGCCGTTCGGCGAGCAGGTCGACGAGATATCCCTTGCCGCATGCGCCGAAATCAAGCGCGACCGGACGGCGGGTGACGAGCGTCGTGTCGTGGCGTTCCACGTCGTCGCGCCAGGTCGCACGCCCGTGGACGGCGCCGAGGTTCCAGCCTGACGGGTCGTCGCCGGACGTGGGGGATGTGGCGGAAGTGAGCACGTCGGGGGAGAGACGGAACGAATACCGCGCGTCGTAGCCCAGACGGATGAGGTCCTCGCCCACGCACGGATCGACGGCGCCTTCGGTGGCGTCGGACAGCAGGTCGTAGAGGTCGAACAGCGGCCCGGTCCAATCGGGGAAATCGAACGAGCCGCCGTGCGCGGCGGCTCGCATCGCGGACACGGTCGAATCAGGGCGGAAGCGGGAGAGCGCGCGTTCGTATTCGTCGATGAACACGCCGAGACGTCCGTACGGGCCGGGGTCGACGGTGACGTCGGCGGGGCTGGGGTCGCCGAGCAGCATCTCGAGGGCGTCGTCCTCGTCGAAACCGGCGGCCCTGAATCGTTCGAGCGCGCCGGGGCGGATGTCCGCGGCGGTGACCCGCGCGTCGTCGATGTCATCGGCGGACTGCACGATGACGCCGGTGCCCACGGCGTGCGGGAAGGCCATCGTGTGCGGCATGCGTTCTGTGAGTGATGTCATGGGACCACCCTAAAGGGGCGTGCAAGGGTCCGCCGCATATGTTCCGGTTTCCGTCGCCGCCGGCGTGTCGCGGCCTGTGCCGGACCGTGTCGGCCTGCGCCGTTCCGCACCGGACCGTGCCGAACTGCACCGGACCGTGCCGAACTGCACCGGACCGTGCCGAACTGCACCGGACCGTGCCGAACTGCACCGGACCGTGCCGAACTGCACCGGACCGGCGCCGTACCGCGGCAGTCGGAGGCCGCCGCCGCGGAGCGTGTTAGCATTGACGCAGTGTCAACGCACCCACGACGGTGTGAGGGCGTGACGCGCGACTATCGTGGCCGATTGTCGGCCGCCGGCCGGGGCGCCCGGCCCGTAGTCGGCCGGAACAGACGTCACGGAGGTGCGGTGATGGACGGTACGGCGATGCAGGGCGCGGCGGCACGCGGGGCGAAGGTGAAGGACCTTCCCGGCCCCAAGATCTGGGCGTTCGCGGTCGGACAGTTCGGCTGGGCGCTCCTGAGCGGCATCATCTCGAACTGGCTCGTGTACTTCTACCAGCCGGACAACGAGACCATCGCGCAAGGCCAGACCGTGTTCGTGCCGCAGGGGCTCGCCGTCCTCGGCGTCGTCACCGTCGTCGGCGGCATCACCGCGTTCGCGCGCTTCTTCGACGCGTTCGTCGACCCGGCCGTCGCCTCCCTCTCCGACCGCTGCGATGCGAAGGCCGGCCGGCGCATGCCGTTCCTCAAGTACGCGGCCCTGCCGCTCGCGCTCGTCACCGTGCTCGTCTTCTGGAGCCCGATCGGCACGGCCAGCTGGGTGAACGCCGCGTTCCTGTTCGTCACCGTCATCGGCTACTACATCGCCCTCACGTTCTACTGCACGCCGTACAACGCGCTCATCGCCGAGCTCGGCCACGACTCCAAACAGCAGCTCGCCATCTCCACCGCCATCTCGTTCACCTGGGTGTTCGGCACCGCCGTCGCCTACGTGGCGCCCGTCATCTGGGGCGGTTTCGTGCCGATGCTCGGCCGCGTGAACGCCATCCGCCTCACGTTCACCATCATGGCGGCCGTCGCGTTCGTGGGCATGCTCGTCCCGCCGCTCGCCATCCGCGAGAAGGACTACGTGAACTCGCAGCCCACCAGCGAATCCACGATGGAATCCCTCAAACAGACGTTCGGCGACGGCGAGTTCCGCAAGTTCGTCTGCTCCGACGTGGTCTACTGGGTGGCGATCACCACGTTCCAGACCGGCCTGCCGTTCTTCGTGACCTCGCTGCTCAAGCTCCCCGAGACCACCACGACCATCTACTTCGTGCTCATGACCGGCGTGTCCGTGCTGTTCTACATGCCCGTCAACATTCTCGCGAACCGCGTGGGCAAGAAACGTCTCCTGCTCGTCGCGTTCGTCATCTTCACCTGCGCGTTCGCGTTCGCCGGCGCGCTCGGCTCCGCCGCCGTCGCGTTCATCCCGCCGATGGCGCAGGGTGTGGCGCTGTCCATCGCCGGCGCGGTTCCGATGGCCGCGTTCGGCATCCTGCCGCAGGCGATTGTCGCCAACATCGCCGACGCCAGTTCGAAGACCACCGGACAGGACCGTCAGGGCATGTTCTACGCGGCGCGCACGTTCGCGATGAAGATGGGACAGTCCGTCGCGATGCTCCTGTTCACTGGCGTCTCCACCATCGGCATGGCCTCCGGTGCCGGCTACCGCATCGCCGCCGTGTGCGCGGCCGTGCTGTGCGCGATCGGCGGCGTCGTGTTCGCGTTCTACGACGAACGCAAGGTGCTCGACGTGCTGCGGCGGTGACGATTCGCGGCGTGCCGCACGTCCCGCGGCGTTCCGTGATGCGGACGCGACGTGGGCGCACGCCCGTCGCGTTCGCATCGTGAGACGTGACGACTCGGCATATCGGACGGTTTTCGGCGGAATCGTGCGAAACGTCGTGACGAAAACGGCGTGTACCTCAGTATCGTCGAAAAATCAAGACTGTTGTTCCGGAATTTTTTTCTCTATCGTTCTGATGGATTGTGAAACAGAGAGGAAATTCCAGGATGTCCGCGTATTCGTTGCCCAAACGCGTCCCGGCGAAGCTCGTCGCGCTCGCCGGTGCGTTGCTGATGATCGTGGCGATGGCCGTGGCCCCCGTGGCCGCGTTCACGCCTACCGCGTACGCCGCCGGCTCCTCGTCCTCCTCCGCCGCCGATTCCGCCACCGACTACGATACGTGGGCCGACGTCGCCAAGGCGATGGACAAGCAGCTCGACGACGCGTACAAGGCCTATCAGGACGGCGACACCTCCGGCGCCGCCTCCGACTTCAACGGCGCCTACAACTCGCTGTACGTGGCCTCCAACTTCACCGCCGTGGTGAGCTCCACCATCGGCTCCGACAAGCAGATCGCGCAGCAGCAGGCCTTCAACGAGCTCAGGCAGCTCTCCTATGCGCAGGGCAACGAGGCGACGCTCCAGGAGAAGGTCGCGGCCCTTTCCGCCGACCTCGACGCCACCGCGCAGCAGCTCGACGCCAACGCGCAGCTCGCCAAGCCGCGCGCCTACGCGAAGGCCCTGCAGGACCAGATCGCCAAGGAGCGCAAGGAGCTCGACGCCAAAAAGAAGAAGAACCCCGGCAAGGGCAACCGTTCCTGGACCGACGTGGCCAACGAGATGACCCCGATCCTCGACAACGCCTACAAGGCGTACGAGAAGGGCGACGGTGCGAAGGGCGCCACCCTCGTCAACAACGTCTACTACCAGTACTACGAGAAGCTCGGCTTCGAGAAGAACGTGATGAATGCGATCAGCGGCAGTCGCGTCTCCCAGGTCGAATACCAGTTCAAGATGACCCGCTCGGCCATGAACAAGGGCAAGAGCCTCAAGGCCACGAAGAAGCTCGTCGACGACCTCAAGGCCATGCTCGTCAAGGACGCCGGCATCCTCGACGGCGGCGCCGCCGACAAGGAGGGCGGCTTCACCAAGTTCATCACCAGCGCGGTGGGCCAGGCGTTCCTCATCCTCATCCGCGAGGGGCTCGAGGCGCTGCTCGTCGTCGCCGCCGTGATCGCCTACCTCGTCAAGTCCGGCAACAAGCGCTTCACCAAGTGGATCTACGTGGGCGTGCTCGCCGGCCTCGCCGGCTCCGGCATCATCGCCGTGATCTTCACGCTCCTGTTCGGCGGCTCCGGCCCCCAGCAGGAGATCATGGAGGGCGTGTGCGCGCTCATCGCCATGGGCATGCTGCTGTGGACCAGCAACTGGATGCTCAACAAGTCCAGCGTGGAGGCGTGGAACCGCTACATCCGCACCAAGACCGAGGCGGCCGTCAAGTCCGTGTCCGAACAGGTCGAATCCGGCGAGAAGGTGGCGTTCGGCACGATCGTCTCCCTCGCCATGCTGAGCTTCCTCGCCGTGTTCCGCGAAGGCGCCGAGACTGTCATTTTCTACCAGTCCATCTACTCGATGAGCCAGGATTCGAAGGGCATGTGGACGGGCGGCATCGCCGCGGCAGTCGTGCTCGTCATCATCTTCCTCATTATCCGCTTCACCTCCGTGAAGATTCCGATCGGCCCGTTCTTCCTCATCACCTCGATCCTCATGTCCGTGCTGGTCGTCGTCTTCGCCGGCGGCGGCGTGCACGCGCTCATCGAAGGCGACTTGCTGCCCGCCATCTACCTGGACGGCGTGCCCACCAACGACTGGCTCGGCTTCTACCCGTACGTCGAATGCATCGTGGCGCAGGCGCTGGCCGCCGTCGCCGTGATCGCGCTGTTCGTCGTCGGCTTCGCCAAGCAGCGCCGGCTCAAGGCCAACGCGGCGAAGGCGACCGCGCAGGACGCCCCGGCCAAGGCCTGAGCGGAGCCGCGGCCAGCAGACAGACTTACCCCCGAACAACCAACAACCCCATCCGTGAATCTCATTCACTGATACAGAAAGAAGAGAAAATGATGAAGAACAAGAAGATCGCCGCCCTGCTCGGCGTGCTGCTCGCCGGCTCCATGGCCTTCTCCCTGGCCGCCTGCGGCTCCACCGACGCGAACTCCGGCTCCACCAAGTCGGACTCCTCCTCGCAGTCCTCCGACAAGTCCTCCGATAAGGCCTCCGACGCCGGCACCGGCTTCGAAGAGGTCCCGGTGGGCCCGTCCGGCACCGCCGAGGAGCAGGATCAGGAGGTCGGCCCGCTGACCGTCGGCGCCGTCTACTTCCAGCCGATCGACATGGAGCCGTCCTCCATGGGCCTCAAGGCCGCGGACGCCTCCTTCCACCTCGAGGCCGACATCCACGCCAACAAGAAGGGCACCGAGCTCGGCTACGGCAAGGCCGACTTCGTCCCGGACCTGACCGTCCACTACGACATCATCGACAAGTCCACCGGCAAGACCGTCGAGGGCGGCACCGCCACCTCCGGCGTGTTCATGCAGATGAACGCCTCCGACGGCCCGCACTACGGCGCCAACGTCAAGCTCGACAAGGCCGGCACCTACCAGCTCAAGCTCTCCATCGAGTCCCCGGCCAAGAACGGCTGGATGCTGCACGTCGACCCGGAGACCGGCGTCAAGGGCCGCTTCTGGACCGAGCCGCTCGAGGTCACCTTCGACAACTGGGAGTACACTCCTCGCCAGTGGTGATCACTGTATGAAAGAAAGCCCCCTCACGTCGCGCACGTCACGAGGGGGCTTTCGCCGGTTTTGGAACTAGCGGGAAAGGGCGCGAATGCTGGAACAATTCGTTGCGGTGATGCCGGGGACGCTGGCCCCCGCATTGCTGGTCATGTGCCTGAGCGTGACGCTCACGGTGGGTGAGGGGCGTGACAAGCCGGTCAGCCACCGGTGGCGCCTGTACGGCGTGCTGCTGGGCACCGTCGCGGCCATCGTGTTCGCAGCCCTGCGCGCCACCGCCGTCATCAACCAGCGCACCTTCGTCAACCAGCCGGTCCTCACGGTCGCCGTCGTCGTCGACCTGCTCGCGATCGCCGCGATGATCGCCTCGCCGTGGATCCTCAAGGACTGGCAGCGCCACAAGTGGCTCATGCATCTGGCGAACGGCGTCGGCGCCCTCGCCATCGCCCTGACCCTCTTCTACGCCCTGCCGGACGTCATCCTCCAGCTCACCATCTGGGTGGAACCCGGCGAAACCGCGTTCACCTCCGCGATGCTGCTGCGCGCGCTCGGCTTCCTGCTGGGCATCGGCGCCTCCATGGTGGTGGCCGCCATCTTCCGCACCATGCGCGAGACGGCGGTGCGCGCTTCGTTCATCGCCGCCGCCGCGCTCATGACGTTCATCCTGTTCCTGCAGCACGCCACCGGCCTGCTGCAGATCATCCAGGCGCATTCCCTGTTCTTCCCGCACATCCTGTTCCAGCCGCTCGTCTGGTCCATCAACCACAACAACCAGATGATCCTGGCGCAGGCGTTCGTCTTCCTCATCCCCGCAATCGCCTCCATCGTGGCCGGCTTCCGCACGAAGACCAAGCCGCAGGCCGGCGAGAACGAGGCGACCGTGCGCCGCCACAAGGCGTTCCGTCGTCGCGCCGTCGCCTCCGCCGTATGGAGTCTCGTCGCGATGATCGGCGTGACCCTCACCCTCACCGTGGGCGAGGCGGCCATCAACCAGACGCCCACCCTGTCGCCGCCGGAAGCCTACTCGCTGAAGGACGGCACGGCCACCATCCCGTTCAGCCAGGTCGAGGACGGCCATCTCCACCGCTTCGAATACAAGGCGAAGGACGGCACCGTCATGCGCTTCATCATCATCAAGAAGAACGGCGGCGCGTACGGCATCGGACTCGACGCATGCGAGAACTGCGGCGACGCCGGCTACTACGAGAAGGACGGCAAGATCATCTGCAAGAGGTGCGAAGTGGCCATCAACCTCGCCACCATCGGCTTCAAGGGCGGATGCAACCCCATCCCGTTCCCGTACAAGACCGGCAACGGCAAGATCACCATCCACACCGCCGATCTGGACGCCCTGAGCGCCCACTTCCAGTGAGACCGGCGAGTCCGGTGAGTCGAAAGGACGGAAGGTAGGAACCATGTTCTTTCTGCGAATGATCGCGCGGTCATTCACGCGCCAGCTGCGCCGGCGCCTGCTCATCGCGCTCACCGTGTGCCTGTCGGCCACGGTGTCGGTCGCGATGCTCGGCGTCGTCTTCGACGTGGGCGACAAACTCAACGCCGAACTGTCCACGTACGGTTCGAACATCACCGTGCAGCCGAAGGCCGACGCCGTCGTCTCCGACCTGTACAACACGGAGGCCGGCGCCGCGGCCGGCGACCAGACCGACCCGACCGCGTTCCTCAAGGAATCGGACGCCGTGAAGATCAAGACCATCTTCTGGGCGTTCAACATCACCAACTTCGCGCCGCAGCTCAACGTGCACGCCGACGTGAACGGCGTGAACGCGCCGCTCGTCGGCACCTGGTTCAACAAGACGCTCAAGCTCCCCTCCGGCGAGACCACGGTGGTCGGCGTCGAAGGCATGCGCTCCTGGTGGACGCTCGACGGCCATTGGCCGAAGGACGACTCCGCGCAGGGCGTCATCGGCAAGACCCTCGCCGAACAGCTCGGCGTCAAGGCCGGCGACACCGTCACCCTGACCAAGAAGACCGCGTCCGGGAAGACCAACCAGCAGAAGATCGAACTCACCGGCGTCTATGATTCCGGCGACGACGAGAACGGCTCGATCTACCTGCCCTCGTCCACCACGCAGGTGCTCGCGGACCTGCCCGATTCGGTCGACAAGATCGAGGTCAAGGCCCTCACCACCCCGGAGAACGACCTCGCGCGCAAGGCCGCGAAGAACCCGGCCGCGCTGAGCCAGGACGAATGGGAGACGTGGTACTGCACCGCATACCCGAGCTCCATCGCCTACCAGATCGAGGAGGTCATCCCCGGCGCCGTCGCCAAGCAGGTGCGTCAGGTCGCCGCCCTGCAGGGCAACGTGCTGCAGAAGACGCAGGCCGTGATGATCCTCATGACCGCGCTGAGCCTCGTCGCGGCGGCCGTGGCCGTCGCGAACCTCATGGCCGCGTCGATCTCCGAACGTTCCAGCGAACTCGCGCTGCTCAAGGCCATCGGCGCGACCGACGGCGCCGTCTCGCGCCTTATGCTCGCCGAGACCGCCGCGATCTCGCTGGTGGGTGCGCTGGTGGGTGCGCTGGCCGGTTCCGGCGTCGCGCAGATCGTCGGGCAGGTGGTGTTCGGTTCGGGCATCACGATGCGTCCGATGGTGTTCGTGCTCGTGTTCGTGCTGCTCGCGCTGACGGTGCTCGTCGCCGCGTCGTCGTCGATCCGCTCGATCCTGAGCCTCAAGCCCGCGGAGGTGCTCCATGGCCGCTGATCCGCATGACGCGCGCGGGGCGCGCAATCCGCAGCAGACGCATACGCACGGGGAGGGAAGACTGAAATGACCAATACCGGCATGTTCTTCCGCATGCTGTTCGGCGCGGTGTTCCGCCGCCGGTCGCGTGCGATCATGGCCGTCGTCGCGTCGCTCGTCGGCGCGGCCACGCTGTTCTGCCTCGCGGCGATCTGCATCGCCGTGCCGCAGCAGATGAACGACGAGATGCGCTCGTACGGCGCGAACCTCATCGTCACCCCCACCGGAACGGCGGAATCGTCGGACGAATCCGGCGCGGCCGCGTCGAAGACCGGCATCGACGCGGCGATGGTCAAGCACACCACCGAAATGGTGCGCGCCAAAGGCGCCGCCAAGTACGCGACCTACCGCTACGAGAACGTGCGCGTCAACGCGGCGCCGTACGTGATGGCCGGCGTCAACCCGAAGCAGGTCGAAAACCTCAACCACCACTGGAACGTCGAAGGCAAATGGCCGTCCGAAGGCCGCGTGCTCGTCGGACGCGACGTCGCCGACGCGATGGGCCTCGTCGTCGGCAACCCGATCACCATCGGGTACCGCGCGTCGGACAACGCGGCGACGTCGGGCGCAAGCGCGACGTCGACGGAATCGTCGACGGACGGAACGTCGTCGGACGCCTCCACGCAGTCGTCCACGCAATCCGACGCGCAATCGGGCGACACCGTCAACGGCGAGAACGCGCAATCGCAGGCCAACAGCCAGCAGATGCAGGACGGCCGCGTCTCCAGCGACATCATGGACACCAAAGGCACCGAATTCCGCGTGGCCGGCATCGTCGACACCGGCGGCAGCGAGGACTCCATCATCTACGCCACCGCGGCCGACGTCGACAAGCTCACCGGCGTCACGCGAGGCGTCGACGTCATCGAATACTCCGCCTCTGCCACCGGCAGCGACCTTGACGCCACCGTCAAGTCCATCAACGACATGACCTCCATGCACGTCAAAGCGCAGCAGGTCACCAAGATCACCTCGTCGGACACGCGCATCATCACGATGCTCCAGACCCTGTTCTGGATCGTCTCCATCGTCGTGCTCGTGCTCACGCTCGTCGGCGTCTCCACCACCATCAGCTCGATCGTCTCCCAACGCAGCTACGAAATCGGCCTGCGCAAGGCGCTGGGTGCCTCCAGCGCATCCATCGGCATGGAGTTCTACGTGGAAAGCGCGCTCTACGGCCTCATCGGCGGACTCTTCGGCACGGCGATCGGCTACGGGCTTGCGCGTCTCCTCACCTCCGTGGTGTTCGAGCGATCGCTCGACGTCAACTGGCCGCTCGCCATCGGATCGGTGGTCTTCAGCGCATTCGTCGCCGTGCTCGCCTCCATCCCGCCCGTCTCACGCGCCTCGCGCATCGACCCCGCCATCGTGCTGCGGGAAGAGTAGCCGCGAAGAACGGGCGCGAGAACCAGCTGTGAAGAACGATTGCGAAGAACCAGCCGTGAAGAACAAAGGAACCAACATGTTGCTTGAACTCGACCACATCTCGAAGATCTACGGCGACCTGCATGCCGTGGACGACCTCAACCTCACTGTGCCGCAGGGCGAATGGCTGGCCATCGTCGGCTCGTCCGGATCCGGCAAGACCACGCTGATGAACATGATTGGCTGCATGGACACCCCGTCCAAGGGCTCCGTCTCGCTGGAGGGACGCAAGCTCGAGGACCTCAACGCCGCGCAGCTCGCCGACGTGCGCAAGAACATGATCGGCCTCGTGTTCCAGAAGTTCTACCTCGTGCCGCACCTGACCGCCGTGGAGAACGTGATGGTCGCCCAGTACTACCACTCTGTGGTGGACGAGAAGCAGGCGTTGGAGGCGCTGGACCGCGTGGGATTGAAGGACCGCGCCCACCACCTGCCCGGACAGCTCTCCGGCGGCGAACAGCAGCGCGTGTGCATCGCCCGCGCGCTCATCAACGACCCCAAGCTCATCCTCGCCGACGAGCCCACCGGCAACCTCGACGAGAAGAACGAGAAGATCGTGCTTGACCTGTTCCGCCAGCTGCACGACCAGGGCACCACGATCATCGTCGTCACGCACGACGCCCTGGTGGCGAGCTGCGCCGAACGCGAGATCATGCTCAACCACGGCGTGCTCGTCGGCGAGAAATGGAACGACGAGAAGGCGCGGGCCGCGTACGAGGCGGCCGGCGGACGTCCGGCGTTCACCGGCTCCACCGAGGAGGGCGCCCAGCGCGAAGGCGACCTGCCCATTGGCTTCGTCGACCCTACCAAGGCGGCGAAGACCGGCGGCGAGGAGTGAGACGCCTGCCTATGCATGGCGTTTATGCATAGCGTTGATGCATGTGCGTTCCCTCCGGAGCGGACGAGTAGACGAATAGGATGGTGGATATGAGCGATATGAGTGACGACAAGGCGAAGACGGGCGTGACCAAGGCGATCGCCGTCACCGCCGCCGCGCTCGCCTTGGTGGGCGGTGTGGCCGGCTGCGGCGAATCGAAGGCCACCCCGATGGATGACCAGTACGCGGGCAACTCCGGTGAGACCGAGAAGTCGCAGGAGGAGCAGTCGCAGTCCACGGACGGGTCCTCGTCCACGTCCGGTTCGGGGGATTCGTCGTCCACGAGCGGTTCGTCCTCGGACGGTTCGTCCAAGGACACCGGCAACTACAAGGACGGCACGTATTCGATCAACGGCCAGTACGGTCCGGTGGGCGAGGACTCCATCGACGTCCACTTCACCATCAAGGACCAGAACGTCGAAACCGTCGAGGTGATCGGGCATCCGTTCACGCAGATCTCCAAGCAGCACCAGACCGACTTCGCCAACGCCATCAACGGCGTGGTGGACGGCAAGCCGTTGAAGGGTCTCAAGGTGGACAAGGTGGCCGGTGCCAGCTGGACCTCCGACGCCTTCAACAAGGCCCTCGACCTGTGCCGTCAGCAGGCTTCCGTGCAGGAGTAGCCCAGGAGTAGCCGCGTGGCGGCGTGGCGGCGATAGCGGGCGTAGCGGTTTGGCGCGGGGCTGACGGGGCGTTACTCGTACGTAGCCGCCGCCAGCCGCGCGCGCCGCTCCTGATAGGCATCCAGCGTGGGGTTCCCGCGCAGCTCCCAGAACGAGAACCGCCGCGCCTCCCGTTCCGCGGCCGAAGGCAGCGGATGCTCCACACCGCGGATCAGCACCTTCGTCACCCGTTCCACCGCCGTGAAATCGGCGAGCGGATCGCCGTCCACCGCCACGACGTCCGCGGCATATCCGGCGGCCAGCATGCCGGTGACGCCCGCGAGCCCCACGGCCTTCGCGGCGCGCGCGGTGGCGGCGACCAGCACCTCCTCGGCGGGCAGTCCGGCCTCGTGCATCTTCACCAGCGCGGGCAGATACGCCTCCGGCGGGAACCGTTCGATGCCGAGGTCGTGCCCGGCCACGACCTTCACGCCATGCCGGTACAGGTCCACCGAACGTGCGAACCAGGGTTCGCCGCCTTCGGGCAGCGGATAGGTGGAGACCGCGGCGACGTCCACGTAGATGCCCGCCGCGGCGATGCGTTCGGCGAGTTCGGGGACGAACCGCGTGAAGCCGTCGTCGGAGACGAACGAGGCGTGCGCGATGAGGTCGGCCCCCGCTTCGACCGCCTGTTCGATGCCGGCGGTGCCGTGCGCGTGCACGGCCACGGTCTTACCGAGCCGATGCGCCTCCTCCACGCCGGCGCGCAGTTCCTCGAGCGTGAACTGAGGGCGCCATTGCGCCGATCCGGGGGAGAGGAATCCGCCGGTTCCGGCGAATTTGATGGTGTCCACGCCCGCCTTGTGGTGTTCGCGGACCGCGCGGCGGATGTCCGGGATGGAGTCGACCTCCGAGCCGTTGCGCCAGCCGTGTCCGCCGGTGGGGGTGATGATCGCCCCGGCGGCCACGATGCGCGGCGCGCGCACCAGCCCGTGCTCCACGGCTTCGCGCAGGGCGACGTCCGTGTAGTCGAGCGCGCCCAGCGACTGCACGGTGGTGACGCCCTGATCCGCCAGCCGCTGCGCGGTGTGCAGTGATTGCAGCGTGTTCCACGGCACGGCGATGGCGGCCGGGTCGATGACGTTCGGCTGCGTGGGGTTCCGTCGCCATTCGGTGCCCAGGTGGGCGTGCGTCTCCACGAATCCGGGCAGGAGCGTCGATGTGGGATGGTGCTCCTGCGGCCATGTCCGGTAGGGTTCCGGCAGTGCGGCCGTCGGACCGACCCATGCGATGCGTGCGCCGTCGATCGCCACGGAGGCGTCCGCGATCCATTGGCCGGCTTTGCCGGTGAACGCCCGTGCCGCGTTGAGTACGCGCCTTCCGTCCGGTTGCGTGTGCGATGGTGCGGCCGACGATGCGGCCGCCCGCGTCGTCTTCCCCTGTGCCGTGTTGTCGTTGGTCATTGGAATCCGCCCCCCCTGTTCGGATGCGCCGTGGCCGTCGTGGCCGTGGCACGATGTCGATCGATGTGCGATGTCGTTGTGCGTTGTCGTTCTGCGATGCGAAGGGCCGCGCCGCTGTGCGGCGCGGCCCTTGGATGCCGTCGTCCGGCTGCGTTCAGCCGTGTCCGGTCAGGTTCAGCCGAGCCAGACGCCGGAGAAGTCGCCGAAGGAGTCGGCGGTGAAGCGCAGGCCGTGCACCTTCGCGGCGACGGCCGCGTCCTGCGTGCGCTCGTAGATCGGGATCACCAGTCGGTTGTCCTCGATGTACTTCTGGATCTCCTGGTAGGAGGTGGTCTTCTCCGATTCGCTGCTCGTGGCGACCGCCTTGTCGAACAGGGCCTTCAGCTCCTTGGCCTGGGCGTCGGTCTTGTTGTTCTTGGCGTCGGGCGCCCACTGGCTGGGCAGGTTGTCGACGACGGCCATCGCCGCCGGGTCGGCGCGCGTGAAGGTGACCTTCGCGAGGTCGTAGTCGCCGGACGCGGTACGCGACGCCACCTCGGACTGGGTGAGCACGTCGATCTGGTAGTCGATGCCGACCTTCTTGAGCTGGTCCTGCAGAAGCACGTCGCCGGTGGAGCTCTTCGTGGTGATGTAGTGGACGGTCAGCTTCTTGCCGTCCTTGTGACGGTATCCGTCGTCGCCCTTCTTCCAGCCGGCCTGATCGAGCAGCGTGGCGGCCTTCTTCGCGTCGTACTTGACGGCGTCGGCGTTGGCCTGGAAACCGGGCGTGGTCTTGTCGATGATGCCCTGCACCACCGGATAGCCGGAGCGCAGCACGGTTTCGGCGTACGTCTTGCGGTCGATGCCGAGCGAGAACGCCTGCAGCACCTTCGGATCGGACAGCGGGCCGTCATAGCGCACGTTCGGGTACAGGATGGAGCTGGTGCCCGGCACGGAACGGGACTGGATGGAGTTGCCGGCCTGCTTGATCTGCGCGGAATCGTTCTCATCGAACGAATCCTCGTTGCTCGGCCAGATCACGTCGATCTGCCCGCCGTTGAGGGAGCCGATCTGCACGGACTTCTCCGGCACGTAGCTCACCTCGATCTTGTCGAGGTAGGCGTCGCCCTTGAGCGTGGAGAACGGGGACGGGCTGTTGTAGCCGTCGCGGCGCACGAGCACGGTCTTGGTGCGGGTGTCGAACTTCTCCAGCGTGAACGGCCCGGTGCCCACCACCTTGCCGGCGGCGCAACGCTGCTGGAAGGGCACGTCCGCCAGATACTTCGGGGAGACGATGCCGAGGTTCGTGGTCGTCAGCGTCTGCAGGAACGAGGAGTTCGGGGCGGACAGGTGGAATTCAACGGTGGAGTCGTCGGTCTTGGTGACGGATTCCAGGCCGGTGAGTGACTGGTTGCCGGTGCTCACCGGATGGCTCGGGTCGAGATGGTCCTCGAAGTTCTTGACCACCGCGTCCGCGTCGAACTTCTCGCCGTCGGAGAACGTGATGCCGCTCTTCAGGTGGAGCGTGTAGGTCTTGCCGTCGGCGCTCGCCGTGTAGTCCTTGGCCAGCCACGGCTTGATCTCGCCGGTCTTCGGATCCTGGTCCAGCAGCGATTCGACGATGTTGCGCTGCAGTGTGCGCGTGGTAGTGATGCCCGTCTGGAACGGGTCGATGCAGCCCACGGTATCCGTCGGCTGCGCGATGCGCAGCGTGCCGCCCTTGACCGGCGTGCCGGCGTCCGCGCTCTGCGCGTTGCCGCCGGCCGCCTGGCCGCACGCCGAGGCGAGCAGGATTGCCGCCAGCGAGGCGCAGACCGCCGCGGCCCTGCCGATGTGTGCATGTGAACGGTTCATGAAAGACCCCCAGTCGATATGCGAATGACCCGTGCGGAACCTTGAAGGTTCCCGTGTCGTTGCTTCACGAACCTACAAGGATGGGGAATCCGACACAGTCGGGTTCGTATACCCGTTGCTTATGGGGCGTTCAAGCGCCTATCAGGCGAATTGATGACCGGTCATCGAAGCGTCGTACGGCGTGACGCGTGTGTCACGCGCGGCATGGGGCGTCGGCGAACGGCAGGGTGGCGAACAGCGGGAGGCTGAAGAACACCGGAATCGGGTACCAGAACAACGCTTCGGGGGAGGCGTACAGCGAGAGCACGGTGAAGAACAGGAGGGCGTACGCGGCGAGATGCGCGCAGGCGACGGAAGCGGCGCTTCCGGACGCCCGCCGGCGGCGCACCCATCGGACGGCCAGCGCGACGCCGATCGCCGACGGCATCCACGTGACGTACAACGCCATCGCGGTAAGGGGGTTCGAGGCCTGCGGATCGCGGGCCTGCGGACGTACCCAATCGCGGACGGCGCGCAACGCGTCCCGCTTCCACGCGGGCCTGTCCGACGTGCCCATCAGCGGCGTCAGGTCGCGTGTGATGGCCTTGAGACGCGCCTGCGGCGTCCGTGCCGTGGATGGGTCCACGAACGACGCCCACTGCCTGAGATAGCCGGGGCGCAGCAGATAGTCGGAATCCGTGGGATAGGCGAAGTTCACGGTGGGATCCCACCATCCGCGGATGGGTCCGGCGTACGCCTTGGCGTATTCGTCCGGATGCGCGAGGCCCAGCCGCGCCCACACGCCCAGCGCCGCGAGCTTGTCCGACGCGGACGGGGCCGCGTCGCCGGATGCGCCGGAGGAGGCGGCTTTGCCGTGTCCCGTCCGCAGCGTGGCGAACGTTTCGTTCGTACGATGTTGATTGATGTTCGCCGCCGCCCTGTCGAGGTCCATCACCTTCTCCAGCGTGCGGCGCTGGTCCGGCGTGATGGCCGACGGGTCGTCGTGCGCCACCTGCGCCACCGGCTGCGTGACGAGCCCCCACACCTCACGTCCCGGCGAGACGTTCGCGTGCGTCGCCGCCGTGGCCAGCGGCGCGAACACGCCTTGCGCGAGCACGATCGCCGCGACGAGGCAGACGGCCGGCCGATGCCGGTTCGCCCGCCCCGCCCCGCGGCACGCGAACAGCATGCAGACGCCCGCGCACAGCACGATGACCAGGGCCGTGCGCTTCGAGGCGACCACCGCGAACAGCAGCAGTGTGAACGCCACCGCCACCGGCATGCGGCGCAGCACGCGCCCGCGCGTGCGGCACACCTCCGTGAACAGGACGGCCGCAGGCAGGAAGAACACCGTGTGCAGCGAATCCTTGCCCATCGTCGCGATCGACCCCACCACCACATAACTGGTGGCCAGATAGACGAGACCGAGCGCCCGCAGCCACCGCGGCACGCCGATCTTGCGGACATAGCACAGCAGGAACGCGGAACCCGCGGCCAACGCCAGAACCTGCACGAGCGTATACAGCGCCTCGCCGGCGAGCGGCGAGCCGAACGCCGCGCCCGTCCTCCAGAACAGGCCGAAGACGAGCGTGTCGAACAGCGGATGCTGCGTGTAATAACGGTGGATGCCGGCCGACTGCAGATACTGGGCGAGCGTGTCGTCGCGCATCGAGCCCGGCCAGACGAGCACGAGCCACGGCGTCCACGCGGCCAGCAGCACGAGCATGTACGGCAGGAACCGCGCGCGCATCGCCCTGCCCATCGTCGAAGGGAAGGACCGGTTCAGGAATGCGAGAATCCGCGGCGCCGCAAGCGCGGCCGCCGTGCGGATGTTCGAAAGCGAGTGCCCCACAGGCGCCCAGTGTAGTGCGGCGGTGTGCGTGGTGCGTTCCACGATGGGACGCCGGGCGCACGCGCGGCGTGCGCCGCGTCGTACAATCCGGGGAAACGCACTGGCACGGAAGGGGACCATCATGCCGGAACATCAGACGAACCAAACGGGCATCGCATCGTACGCATCGAACGCGACGGGTGCAACGAACACGGGCACATCGCACGCATCGGACACCGCGACCATCCACATCCCGGCGAACCCGCAACGGCTCGGACTCGCGCGCGTCACACGGAACGTCGCGTACAAGACCGGCGCCGACGACCTCGTCATGGACATCATCGCGCCGCAGAACTCCGGCGACGCGGACGACCGCCGCTATCCCACCGTCGTGTTCGTGCAGGGCAGCGCCTGGACCACACCGGACCGCGACTACGAACTGCCGCAGCTCGCCGAACTCGCGCGCGCAGGCTACGTGGTGGCCACGGTGAACCATCGCGACGCCTCACGCAACCCGCAGCACGTGTTCCCCGCCTACCTCGAGGACGTGAAGGCCGCCATCCGCTACCTGCGCGCCAACGCCGCGCAATGGCACGTGGACCCGGAACGGCTCGGCATCTGGGGCACGTCCTCCGGCGGCAACACCGCGCTGCTGGTCGGCATGACCGCCGACGACCCCCGCTACGAGGACGGCACCTGGCCGCAGGCGGGCGACGCCGTCGACTTCGTGGTCGCCTGCTTCCCGCCCACGGACCTGACCGAGGCTATCGACGCGTTCGGGAACGAGGACGATCCGTTCCGTCTCTACTACTTCGGGCCGTTCGCGGCCGTGGTGGGCGCCACGCCCGCCACCGGGCTCGACGACGCGGTGCGCTCGCGGGCCGTGGAGATGAGCCCCTACCTGCACGTGGAGGACGGGCGCGGCTACCCGCCCATGCTGCTGCTGCACGGCACCGGCGACACCGTGGTGCCGTACCGGCAGTCGGTGAAGATGCGCGACCGCCTGGTCGAGCACGGCTACGACGCGCGGCTGGTCCTCGTGGACGGCGCCGAGCACGAGCAGGACTTCTGGAGCCGCGCGGTGCTGGACGAGATCTTCGGGTTCATCCGCGAGCACAGCTGAGCGGGGTGACCCGGGTGAGGCGGCCGCCGAGCAGGACGGCCGCAACCGCATGCGCCGCTACGCCACCACCTTGGTGCTTTCCACCTTGGCCACATACCACTGGTTGAACCTGACCAGCGGCTTCCTGAGCACGAGCCCGACGAGCAGCAGCGGCGGCACGAACAGGAACAGCTGCCCGAGGGCGCGCCAATAGTCCATGTCGTAGACGCCGGCGATGGCCGCACGGATCATCGTCACCGAATGCGTGACCGGCAGGAACGGGCTGATCGCCCCGATCCATCCGGGCAGCACCTGCAGCGGATAGGCGGCGTTGGAGCCGGAGATCTGCACGATGAGCATGAGCACGCCGATCGCCTTGCCCACGTTGCCGAAGCTCACCACCATCGTGTACGCGAAGAACGAGAACAGCAGCGAGCTCGCCCAGCCGGTGAGCATGAACAGCAGCGGATGCACGGCCTGCACGTGGATGAACAGCAGCGCGCCGCCGAAGGAGAACGTGCTCTGCGCCAGCGCGACGAGCCCGAACACCCCGTAATGCCCCAGATACATCTGATGCGGCTTCGGGTCGCCGAGTTCGCGGCGCACGCGGCGCGAGACGGTGGTCTTGAGCGTCACGGCCATGAGCAGCGCGCCCACCCACAGCGGGATGACGAGGTAGAGTGGCGCCAGCGAGGAGCCGAAGTTGTCCACGGGGAACACGGCCTTGCGCTTGAGGGCCACGGGTGCGGCGAGCGTGGCGGCGAGGGTCTCGGGGTTGTTGCCGAGCACCTCCTTGACCATGCTCATGTCGCCGCTGTCGAGCGCCTTGGCGAGTTTGTCGTTGAACGTGCCGAGTTCGGTGCCGGCCTTGGTGAGCTTGTCGGCCACGCCGATGAGCGTGTCGTGCACGTCCTTGAGGCTGGCGTTCGCGTCCTTCGCGGTGCCGTCGAGGTCCTTGAGCGTGGTCTTGAGCTTCGCGGCGCCGGAGTCGAGCACGCGCGTCGCGTCGTTCACGGAGGCGTTGAGCTTGGTGAGCTGCGGTTTCACGTTCGCATCGAAATCGGCCTTCACGCCGGCGATGCTGGCCTTGGCCTGCTTGGCGAGCTCCTTGACCTGCGTGTGCTGGTCCTGTGCGCTCGAGTTCTTGGCGCGTACGGCCGCCGCCGCGTCGTCGAGCCGCGACTTCACGTTGGCCTGCAGGTCGATGGCGGCGTCCAGCTGGGTGAGCATCGGGTCGAGCAGCGATTGCAGGTTGCCGGGCAGCTGCTGCTGCAGCGAGGCGATGTCGTCGCGGATCTTCCGGTATTCGTCGATCTGCGCCTGCACGTGCGACGACTGCGTGTCCAACGCCTTGGCGGTGTCCTCGGCCTGCGTGCCGGCCGTGGAGTAGAGCCCGTCGATGGAGTCGGCCACGGCGCCGTAGCTGTCGGCGCTGGTGGACAGCGCCTGGGAGAGGGCCTCGGCCGCGTCGCCCATGGCTCCGGTGAGCCCGGTGGCGCTGGTCTTGGCGCTCTTGAGCTGCTTGCCCGCGTCCGTGGCGGCGCTGGAGGCCTGGCCGAGCAGCTGCGTGGAGTTGGTGAGCAGCGTGCCGGCGGCGTCGGTGAGCGAGGCGTAGTCGTTGAGGGTGGAGGCGCCGTCGGTGAGGCTGGTGGCGAAGTCGCCGATGTTGGCGCTGAACCGGCCGAGCGCGGCGGACGCCTTCGGGTCGGACAGGTCGTCGGCCAGCTGGGAGGCGATGGACAGCGCCGTGCCGGTGAGCGTCTCGGCGAACATCTCGTTGATCTGCGTGCTGACCTCGCTGGCGCCCTCGGTGGTGAGGTTCGGGGCGAGCGCGTTCTTCTTCTCGTTCTCGTAGTAGGCGATGTCCACGTTGGAGGCGTCGGCGGAGAAGAACGTCATCATCTTTTGGCTGAAGTCCTTGGGGATGACGATGGCCGCGTAGTATTTGCCGGATTTGGTGCCGTCGATCGCGTCGGTCTTGGTGGTGATGGTCCAGTCGAGCTGCGAGTTGGCGCGCAGCGTGTTGACGACGGTGTCGCCGATGGTGATCTTCACCGGGATGAGGTCGGACTGGTAGCCCTTGTCCACGCTGGCCACGGCGAACTTGAGGTTCTTGAGGTTGGCGAACGGGTCCCAGCTGGCGGTGATGTTGAACCAGGAGAACAGGCCGGGGATGACGGTCAGTCCGATGACGATGATGACGGAGACGATGTTGCTGAACAGCCGGCGCACGTCGCCGGTGAACAGGTGCCAGATGGTCCTCATTGCGCGCGCCTTCCTTCGTGTGCGTCGTGTGCGTCGTGTGTGGGGTCGATGATGTCGGTGAAGTCGATGTCGCCGGGGGTGATGGGGGCCATTCGCTGCGTGACGGCCTGGTCCGTGCCGGTCGTGCCGGCCTTCGTGTGCGCCGCGTGCGACGGCGCGGCCGCCGGGGCCAGCGGATTGGCGAGCTTCTCGCGCACCCGCTCGCGTTTGCGTGCCCGGGCCCGCGCCTTGGCGCGTTCGCGCCGCTGGATGTAGGCGCGGATGGCGTCGTCGTCCAGGTTGCCGAGCTCGCGCTGGCGGCGCAGGCTGTCGTGCATGTATTCGATGGTGATGAGGAACGCGATGATGATGAGGATCCAGATCAGCCAGGCGAGCATCGCCTCGAGCTTCGTGTTCGGCGTGAGCGAGAACGTGACCGCCAGGATGACGGGCACGACGAGTCCGGCCACGAGTGCGCCGCGCTTGAGGCGCGGGTAGTGCACGGCGAACTGGGCGGCGCGGCGTTCGAGGCCCTCGCGGTAGTCCTCGTGGTCGCTCAGGACGCGCAGCGCCGCGGAGACGCGGTATTCGGTGCCGGGCATGTGCACCTGTTCGCCGATGATGATGTCGCTCTCCTCGATCTCGCGCGCGAACAGCCGGTTCACGTTCGCCATGAGCGGCCGGATGAGCAGACCGAGCGCGAACGAGGCGATGACGAACAGCAGCAGGTGGCCGATCTTGTTGAGCCAGTGGCCGTCGTAGAAGCCGCCGATGGCCTCGCGGAACGCGTCGATGGAGTAGGTGAACGGGAAGAACGGGTACAGGTTGCGGAAGAAGTTCGGCATCATCTCGATGGGGTACAGGCCGGACGCGCCCGGGATCTGCAGGATGATGAGCGCCACGCAGATGCCCTTGCCCACGTGCAGGAACGTGGTGGAGAGCGCGTAGACGAGCGAGGCGTACACGAACGAGGTGATCATGCCGGTGAGGATGTACATGAACGCGTTCACGGTCTGCACGCCGATGACGAGGTTGCCCACCGTGGTGACGAATCCCTGCGCGAGCGCGAGGATGGCGTACAGGAGGAAGCGTCCCATGTAGCCCTGCGTGATGGTCATGTTCTCGATGCCCTCATCGTCGGTCTCGAGCTTGAGGATCACGGCCAGCGCGAACGCGCCCACCCACAGCGCCATGTTGGTGAACAGCGGCGCCATGCCGGAGCCGTACGAGTTCACCGGGTAGAGGATCTGCGTGTCGAGCACGGTGGGGGAGAGCATGAACTTGGCGATGCGTTCGGTGTCGAGCTTGCCGTCCTCGCCGAACAGGCCGGAGAGCATGCTGGAGGTGTCGAGCGCCTCGATGTCGGTGCGGACGGTGGCGATCTTGTCGGCGGTGCGTTCGAGCGCCTTGTCGGTGTCGGCCAGGGCCTTCCTCGTGTCGGCGGCGGCCTTGTCGAGCTGGTCGAGCACGGTGCCGGTCTGGTCGATGAGCGTGGATTGCGCGGTGAGTCCGCCGCCGAGCGTGCCGGCGGTGCCGGCGAGCGATCCCAGCGATGCGTTGAGTTTGGGCAGCGCGCCGGTGGTGAGGGCGGTGCGCGCGTCGCCGGTGGCGCCGAGCGTGGTCTGTGTGGCGTTGTTGAAGTTCGTGGCGAGCCCGTTCACGGAGGTGATGGTGTTCGCGGTGTCCTTGGTGAGGGTCTTCGCGTCGGCGAGGGTCTGCGCGGTGTTCGCGTTCTGTTTGTCGAGCCGGTCGACGATCTTCTGGAGCGCTTCGACGCCGTTGGTGCTGGGCAGCTGTCCGATGATGCCGTTGAGCTGGTCGATGACCTTCTTGTTGGCCGTGTTCACGGCGGTGAGCGTGGTGACCGCGTCGTCCGCCGCGCCGTTGGCGGCGGCGAGTCCGCCGGTCACCTTGCCGATGCTGTCGGTGGTCTGCTGCGAGGTCTGTGAAAGGAGCGTCGAGCCGGTGTCGAGCGCGCCGGACGTGTTGGTGACGAAGCCGTTGAGCGTGGTCTGCGTGCCGCCGATGATGTCGGAGACGCTGGTGAGTCCGTCGCTGGCGTCTGTGCCGAGGCGTTTGACGTCGTCGAGTGCGGTCCGCGCCTGTTTCGTCTTGTCCGGGGTCTCGTCGAGCTTGGCGCTGAGTTTGGCGATGGATGCGCGGGTCTTGGTGATGTCGCGTTCGGCGTTCTCCAGCGATTTCAGGGTTTTCGTCTGGATGGAGCCCGCGGTGAGGCCGGCCTGGTCGGTGGCCTTGTTCACCGCGTCGGAGAGCGTCTTGCTCACGGTGGAGACGAAGGTGCCGTTGACCTGGTTGTCCACGGTGCTCGCGCCCACGTCGGTGATCTTCGGCGCGATGGCGCTGGCCTTCTCGTTGACGTAGTACCTGAGTTCGGGCCGGTCGCCGCCGGTGACGACGCCGGCCAGGCGGTCGCTGAAGTCCTTGGGGATGACGATGGCCGCGTACGCCTGTCCGGATTCCACGCGGTTCATGGCTTCGGTCTCGTCCGCGAACGTCCAGCCGAGCTGGTGGTTGGCCTTGAGCTGCGCGACGATCTGGTCGCCGAGGTTGGCCTTGCCGATGAGCGCGTTGGTGGTGCCCTTGTCGTTGTTGGCGATGACGACCTGAATGCCCTGCGTGTTGCCGTACGGGTTCCAGAATCCCACGATGTTGAACCACGCGTACAGCGGTGGTATGAATACCAGGCCGAAGGCGATCACCCACGCGGCCGGCACTCTGAGCATGCGGATGAGGTCGCGCTTGAGGATCGCGAGAACGTTGCCCATGCCTGTCTTCCCATTCCTTGCTTCGGTTGTTTCTCCGCGGGCCGCCGGCCCGTGCGCTCCGTGATGTCCGATGCCTGCGCCGCCGTGTGCGGTCCGTTGCGGCATCATGTCTTGACGTTCCGTCAATTTTGGGCCGACGGAAGGCCGCCATCCGCCACTGTAGCCGAGGGGAATGGAGGAATGGTGGGGATTGCCGTGTTGGTGGTCAATCTGTCTAATTAATGGATTCGGTAATCCGCATGACGAAGCCCCCGCATCGCGGTGCGCGATGTGGGGGCGGATGGGAGCCGGCGGGAAACCTCAGGAGGCGATGGAGTCGCCGGAGGAGGACGAGCCGTCATACGACGAGCTGGAGCCGCTGGAGGAACCGGAGCCGTTGGACGAGCCGCTGCCGGAACCGGAGCCGTTGGAATCCGAGGAGCCGTCGGAGCCGGAGCTCTGGCCGCCGGGGCCGCCGCCGGGCATGCCCATGCCGCCGCCTTGGCCGCTCTGGCCGCCGGGCGCGAAGCCCTCGGACGAACCGCCGGACATCTGGCCCATCTGGCTGGTCTCCGGGGAGCTGGACTTGGTCAGCGCGCTCACCGTGTAGCCGCCGGCCACGCCGCCCAGCAGGCCGCACACCAGCGTCACGCCGGCGATGATGGCGATGGTCTTGCCGCCCAGCTTGCGCCCGCCGTCCTTGCCGTCCTTGACGGCCGTCGCCGCGCCGGAACCGTTCGCGGGAGCGCCCGGTGCCGCCGGCGCGTATCCGTAGCCGCCGTTGCCGGTGGGCGTTCCGGAGCCGTAGCCGGCTCCGGCATAGCCGCCTTCGGCCGGGGACTGGTACGTCGGACGGTAGGCCTGCCCGGCCTCGGCCGTGGCGTAGCCGGCGGCGACCGGGCGGGCGGCCTGTCCGGCGCGCGGATCGGAGCCGTACGCGGTGCCGAACGCGTTCTGCGCGCCGTACTGTTCGGTGCGCGGCTCGGTGTTGGCCGTGGCTTCCGTTGCAGGAGCGGCCGGCTCCTGGACTGTCGTGGCCGCGGCGTCCGCTGCGGGGCGCTGTTCGATGACCGTGGTCTCGGCCGCGCTCCGGCCGTCCGCCGGCGCTTCCGCGGGCGGAAGGGTGACGGTCGTCTCGTTGACGGGGTTGTTGGCGGAATCGTTGGTGGTGCTCATGATGATGCCTTTCGTGGGTGATGCAGTGTGATGAAACGGGAATCGTCGGAATCGGATGGGGTGGAGCCGCGGCCGTCACCGGCCGCGGCGGGACGATCTCACATCGACCAGGAGGTCGACGTGCCGAACCGGTTGTCGTACGCGGAACGGTCGATGAGGTCGCTGCTGAGCTCGGTGTCGTCGGACGTGGCCGCGTCGGGCAGCGACGTCGAGTAGTCGCCGCTCACCGTGACCGTCACGTCGGAATCGCCCTGCACGACGGTCTTGCCGCCGGCCGTGATGGTGACCGTCCTGCCGGACGTGTCGACGACCTTGCCGCCGGACGCCACGTTGAGCGCGGAGACGGTGGTGTCGTCGGTCACCACCCACGTGGAGGAGCCGTCGACGTTCACCGTGATCGGGGCGTCGGTCTTCGCGTCGTCCGTCGCGCTCGCGTTCTCTGCGATCGAGGCGGAACCGGTCCACGTCGAGCCGTCCAGCAGGTTCAGCGTGACCGACGAGATCGTGTCCGCCGAAACCGTGCCCTCAAGCGTCTGGTTGCGACCGGTGAACGTCACCGTCGCGCCGTTCGACCCGGCCGAACCCCAGTTGTTGGCGTCGTTGCCGGCCGCCGTGATGAGCGCCGCCTTCGAGGAGTCGAAGTCGAGCGTCGTGTTCGAGAGGACCACGTCGGCCGTGGTGTTCGTGAAGTAGAACATCGAGCCGGACTGGATGGACGACTTCAGCGTGGAATCGGCCGTCTGGAACGTGGCGTGCTCGCCGGTCGTGGACTCCGCGTCGCCGGAGGTCGACTGGTAGATGATGACGCCGTTGGCCACCGGGTCGCTCGCCGTCTTGCCGGTGATTGTGCTGGTGAGCGTCGAATCCTTGATGAGGATCGTGTTGCGGCCCTCCATGCCCGCGATCTGCGAGCCGGAGGAGGTGCCGGTCACGTTCGTCACCTGGATGTCGCCGGTGGAGTACAGCAGCGGGGAGCCGGAGCCGGCCGTCGTGAGGTCGGCGTCGTTGAGGGAGATCGAGCCGCCGCCGCGGTCCGTGGCCACGGTGGCGGAATGGTCGCCCTGCGTGTCCGCCGTGACCTCGCCGGCGAGGATCGTGCCGCCGTAGGTGGCGTCCAGCGCTCGCGAGTTGTCGCCGGTCGTGGCGATCGTCGTGTCGTTGACGAGCGCGGTGCCGGAGTCCGTGGCGAACACGGCGTTCGAGCCGGATGAGTCGGCGGTGAGCTTCGAACCGGAGATCGCGGTGGTCGAGCCTTCTCCCACGGTCAGCGAGATGGAGTTCGTGCCGTAGAAGTTGTTGTTGTCCGCATTGTCCGAATCGCCCGATTTGGTGAGCGTGCCGTCCGTGATGGCGAGCGTGCCGCCGTTCTGCGCGAGGGCCGCGTTCTGGTCCGATGAGGTGGCGGACGTGGTCTCGCCGTCCGACGTGACCTCCTTGCCGTCGGCGGTGAGCGCCGCCGTGTACGTGCCGGTGTAGTCGTAGCTCATGGTGTCCGCGCCGCCCATGCCGCCCATCTGGTTGGTGATGGTGCCGTTGGCGCCGGATCCCGTGCTCGTGGCGCGCAGGACGGCCATGCCGGCTGCGCCGCCGCCGAAGCCGACGACCAGGGCGGCCGCCGCGGCGAAGCCGACGACCGCGCCGGTGGAGGAGGCGACGGCGCGGCCGCGCGCGTCGCGCCTCGCGTTGTGGGTGCCGTCCGCGGCCTTGAGGGCCGGGATCCGCCGCTTGCCGGATGCCTGATGCAGATGCTTCATGATGGTGCCTTTCCTCGCGCCCGTCTCGTGCTTGCGGTGACGGGCCTCGCCCCCCTCGCCTGCGGCGGTGGGCGTCTTCGTTGTTGATACCCAGTACACCGCCCGTTCCGGGGAGCGCCCTTGCGTGGACGTGCAGGTCGTCTTTGACCTTGCGAAGCATGCCCTGCATGATTCTTGGACGTTTCCTGAAAGCGGTTCCGTCTGGCGTGGCCGATCGAAGAATATGGGCTGGAATACCCGTTATCTGCGGTTTGCAGAGCCGAATACCCGTTTGGGCACCATCGAATCGGGTGTTTGACGCTGCAAATCCCGGAGAACGGGGGTTTGGGCAGGGTGTGGAGGTCTCTTGGGAGCGCGGTTTACCCGCGGGGCTGGGGACATGCCAGCCGGTACAGCCGCTCGGCGTTGCCGTGGGCGAGGGCGTCGATGACCCTGCTGGCCTGCGCCGCGTCCCAGACGCCCTGCGCCGTCCAGTCGTCGGCCAGCGCGCCGACGGCGCGACGCCAGATGAGCGCGCCGAGCGCATGCGTCTCGGCCACACCGAACCCATCGGAGGCGTACAGCAATTGGCCGAACGGACACCATTGCAGCGCGCGTTCCAGCAGCGCCCGGGCGCCCTGTACACCAGCATGCATGACGGCGAGACTCAGATCCATAACCACGTTCGGATGCGTGGCGCACATCCACGCGGCCTGACGTTCGTAGGGCGCGCAGTGCAGGAGATGGATCGGCGTGCCCGTGCGCACGAGCGGTTCGAGCAGCGTCGGATCGACGTCGTGCACGCGGGCCTCGGCGTCGCCGAACCCCACATGGAACTGGACGGGCAGGCCGTACCGCAGCGCCTCATGCACGGTGAACGCTTCGACGGTCGGGTCCGCCAGCCGCGCGCGTCCGGACGCGTCGAGACGTGCGACGGCTTCGGCCACGTGCGCATCGTCCGGACGGCTCCAGTCGATGGCGAATCCGGTGCGGTAGGCGGCGACGCTTTTGAACCCGACGACGGGCACGCCGTCGTCGCCCGCCGCCGACTCCGTACGGAGCGCGTCGCGGAACCGGCCGGGGAACGTCGCGTCGTCGCCGGCCTGCAGCACGCGTTCCGCGACGGTTTCCAACCGCACGACGCGTGCGGCGCGCGAACCCGCCGCACGCGCGAGGAACCCGCGCGGCGTCTCCATGACATCGGCCGCGGCGCCGGTATCGAGCACCCACGTGCGCACGCCGCAGGCGCGCAACAGACGGTCCTCGTACCCGCGTCCGCCGCGCGTGCGCCAGTAGGCGCGCGCGTCGGCAGGAGAGGAGGTGCCGGAATCGGCGTCGTCGCCGTACGCTCGGGCGAGACGCACGAGCGCGCACCCGAGCCAGCCGTCGAGCAATCGCTCGAGACGACGCTCGTCCCGAGCGGCGTCGCCGCCCGAACCCGGCAGGTCGGCGAGGAACATCGCCTGTGTGAACAGACGGGCGTCGACGGGACCGCGGTACAGGGTGTGCGCATGCGCGTCCACCAACGGCACGCGCATCGCATGGGCGGACGGCGCCGGGCCCGCGGCGCCGCCATCACGGCGGGCCGCGGGCCCGGACATGCCGTCACCCACGAGGGGATCCACTACGTGATTCACGACGGACGTCACCACACGTGACGGAACAGGTAGGTGAGCTCGTCGTCGGGGGTGTCGCCGTACGTGGCCTTGACGAGGCCGCGGATCGCGACGACCGCATCGACGATGCCGTCGCCGTACCAACGGCGCGTGGCCTTCGACTCGCCGAACAGGCGGGTGATCTCGTCGAAGTCGTTCGGGAACGGGACGAGGCCGCGCTCCCGCTTCTCCTCGTCGGAGAACGAGGCGGGAATGCCTTCGGTGGGCTTGAACAGCGGCTGGGACTGCTCGATGCCGTCGAGCGCGGCGGACAGCAGACCGGTCAACGCCAGATACGGGTTGGCGGCAGCGTCGCCGGTCTTGATCTCGATGTTCGCGCCGCGCGGGTTGCCGAGCGTGGCCGCCGCATAGCGGATCGCGACCTCGCGGTTCTCCAGACCCCAGCCGATGGCTGCGCCAGACCAGGTGTCCGGCTGCAGACGCAGCAGGGAGACCGGCGAGCCGGACAGGATCGCGGTGAGCTCGGCCAGATGCGCCTGCACGCCGGCGATCGCATGCCCGCCCTCGGCGGTCAGCCCGTACACGCCCTGGCCGCCGGAGAACAGGTGCTCGCCGTTCTCCAGACGGGTCAGGGAGAAGTGGATGTGGCCGCCGCTGCCGGCCTGATCCGGGAACGGCTTCGGGGAGAACACGGCCTTGAGCCCGTGACGGGCCGCCGTACGCTTGACGAGCAGCTTGAACAGGACGGCCTTGTCCGCGGCCGCGACCGGCGTGTCCGGGGCGACGGACACCTCGTACTGGCGGGTGCCCCACTCCGTGTGCAGCTGCTCGAGCTCGATGCCGGCCGCATCCGCGGCGACGGTCAGGTCCGCGAAGAACGCGTCCTGCTCGATGAACGGCTGCGCGCCGTATCCGAGCCACGGGCGGGAGAAGATGTCCGGGCGCTTCTCGTCCGCGATCTCGTCCGGCAGCAGCAGGAACTCGAATTCGAAGCCGAACTGCGCGGAATAGCCGGCCTGTTCGGCGCGCTCCTCCACCTTGGCGAGCGTGGTGCGCGGATCGTACTCGCTGGGCGTGCCGTCCTGGTTCGCGAGGTTCGTCGGACCCCACACGATGTGCTCGTCCAAGTGGCGCAGGGCCGCGGTGTCGAGGCGCAGGCGAAGGTCGCCGGTCACGTTGAACGTGTCGTTCTCCGCGAAGTTGTTGTCCGCGTTGAACACGACCCACACCTTCGGCGCGCCCAGGCCGTTCTTCGCGAACACCTCGCGGCGGCGGGCGGGCACGTTCTTCGCGCGGGTCACGCCCGCCAGGTCGACGAACGTGCCCTGCACGAGCTCCGGCGCGTGCGGCGCGGGGGCGGCCGCCGACGAGCCGCCGGCGATGTCGGTGGTGATGGAGGAGACGGCCGAGGCCGTGTGCTGCTGGATGGTCATGTGCGATGCCCTTTCGGATGATGTCGGGGTGTTGGTTGGGTTTCGTTGGATGAATCGGTTGTGTTGTGTTGGATGGTCGTGCCGGTCGCGTGGACGCGTCGGTCGCGTCAGGCGAAGTAGGCGGCGAGGTTCCCCTCCTTGCCGAGGTTCACGCGGAACCCGTGGGTGCGCACGGCGAGGATCAGCAGGCCGAACACGAGCCAGACCACGCCGATGCTCCACGAGAGGACGCCCAGACCGGTGAAGATCCACAGGCTTACGGCGGCGCCGATCAGCGGGGACACGACGTGCGCGAGCGCCGACTTCAGGCTCCTGTCGTCGCTCTTCACGAACAGGTGCCATACGACGGTGAGGTTCAGCAGGATGAAGCTGAACAGCGCGCCGAAGCTCACGACGTTGCCGATCACATCGGTCGTGGTGGCGAGCGACAGCACCAAGGTGACCACGGAGACCACGACGGTGGCGAACAGCGGCGTGCGGAACCGTTCGTTCAGCTTGCCGAACGCGCCCGGCAGCAGGCCGTCGCGGCCCACCGCGTACAGGACGCGGGATACGGACGTGACGCACTCCTCGCCGGAGGCGAGCGAGAACGACAGGACGATCACGATGCTGGCGAACACCTGCAGCGGCTGGCCGCCGACGATGCCGAGGATGTCGAGGAACCCGGAATCCGGGTCGACCTTCGTGTAGTCGGGCTGGATGGAGCCGGCGAGGAACGTGAGCACCACGAAGATCGTGCCGATGACGAGCAGCGAGGTGATGATGGCGCGGGGCACGTTGCGGCGCGGCTGCTCCGCCTCCTCGCTCAGCGTGCTGATCGCGTCGTAGCCGAGGAACGAGACGATGACCAGACCGGTGGCGCTCAGCACGTTCGCGAAGCTGAAATCGGACGGATTGTAGAAGGCGGCCGCGGAGAAATGGACCGTGCCGTTGCCGACGGCGACGAGCGTGGCCGCCACGAACCAGACGATGAGCACCAGCTGCAGCGCGAGGAACACCTTCGAGAACTTCGACAGGATGTTGACGCCCAGGCTGGAGATCGTGCCGATGATGGCGACGATGAGCACAGGCCACACCCATCCCGGCACCGCGGGCAGCAGCTGGCCGAGGAAGCCGGCGCCCACGAGCGTGGTCACCGCGGGCAGCAGCAGATAGTCGAGAATGATGCCCCAGCCGGCGATGAAGCCGAGACCGCCGTTGCCGGTCCCCTGACGCACGAAGTTGTAGACGGAGCCCGCATACGGGTAGAGCTTCGACAGGGAGATGTAGCTGAACGCGGTGAACAGCATCGCCACCAGACCGATCACGTACGCGGTGGCGACCAGGCCATGCGCGCCGCCGACCTGCGAGCCGTAGAACGCGATGGGCGCGACCGGAATCATGAAGATCAGACCGTAGACGGTCAGATCGGACAGTTTCAGCGAACGATGCAGCGTGGGCTGCGCGGCCTGCGTGGCTTGCGTGGCCTGGGCCGTGGTGGCGCTGGTTGACGATGACATGGGATTCCCTCTCTTGGACAGGCGCATGCCTTGGCGGTATACGACGGATGGTTGCCGGTCCCCCGACCGGCGGTGCATCCATATCCAACCAGCGCCGTGCCCCCGACACGCGCCGTGGAGTATCGGGCTTGGTTGGACGACGTCATAAGAAACCCCGATGATAGGAAAAACCGCATGCGGGCGTGAGGTTCCGCTGAGAACGGGAGCCGGGCGGCGTCGTTGGTAGCCTTGTCGTCAAACGGCTCCGGACGAGGAAGGGGAGTGGCATATGCGACGGACGGCGAAACCGGACGCGACGCGGCCGGACACGGCATCGGACGTCGGACGGTCGGACGTCGAAGGCGAGGAATCGGCGGTCGCGGCGCAACTCGTTGCGGCGCGACTTGACGACGGGGAGACCGCGCTCGACGCGCGGCGTCTCCCGCTCGTCATCCGCGTGTACGGCGTACTGGTCCTGCTCGACGGACTTGCCACCCTGCCCATCGTCGTGCTGTCGTCCATCGCCGCCGTACGCGCCGTCATGCGCGGCGAACTCGCCTTCGACGCGATGAGCCTCACCGCGCTGCTCACCGCCGCGTACGCCGTCGTGCTCATCGTCGCCGCGGCCGCGCTCATCGTGTTCGGCGTCCTGCTGCTGCGCAACCGGCGGCGATACGCGGCACGCTGGGCGTACGTGCTCATGCCCGTCACCCTCGCCGACGGCATGCTCTCGCTCGCGCTGGAAGGGCTCGGTCCCAACCTCATCGCGCCCGCCATCCAGATGGTCCTGCTTGTGGCCGTCTCCATCGCCTGCGATCCGGGGCTTGCGGAGGAACGACGCCTGCAGCGCGCGCTCAAACGCATGGACGACCGCGACGCCTACGATGCGGCGGTACGTGCCGGCATGCTCGGACGCGACCCCTCCGGCAAAGGCTACATCGCGCTCGACTTCTTCAACATCTTCTGGCTGTTCACCGTGGCCTGCGTGTTCGGCCTCGCCATCGAGACCGTGTACCACCTCGCCATGTACCACGGCGAATGGCAGGACCGCGCGGGGCTCCTGTGGGGACCGTTCTCGCCGATCTACGGCTGCGGCGCCGTGCTCGTCACCGTGGCGTTGAACCGTTTGTGGAAGTCGAACCCGTTCCTCATCTTCTGCGCGAGTGCGGTGATCGGCGGCGCGTTCGAATACGCCACCAGCTGGTTCATGGAGGTGGCGTTCGGCATCACCGCATGGGACTACACCGGCCAGTGGCTGTCCATCGACGGACGTACCTCCGGCAAATACATGGTGTTCTGGGGTCTGATCGGCGTGTTCTGGGTGCGGTGGATCCTGCCGTGGCTGCTGCGGTTCATCAACCGCATCCCGTGGAAGGTGCGCTACTCGCTCACGGCCGTGTGCGCGGTGCTCATGCTCGTCGACATCGTGTTCACATTGATGGCGCTCGACTGCTGGTACGGGCGCATGGCCGGGCTGCCGCAGGATTCGCCCGTCACCCGATGGTTCGCCACGCACTACGGCGACGAGTACATGGCGAACCGGTTCCAGACGATGACCATCGACCCGAGCAAGGCCGGGCGTGCGTGATCGGCGTGGTTGGTGTAATCGGCGTGATTGGGTCGATTGGGTCGATTGGGTCGATTGGGTCGATTGGGTCGATTGGGTCGATCGGGGCGATCACAGACCGTACTGTTCGTGGGCGAACTTCTCGAGCGCGGGGATCGAGCGCTTGACCTTCTCGGTGTCGATGCAGTAGGCCATGCGGAAGTGGCCGGGCACGCCGAAGCTGTCCGAGGGCACGAGGATCAGGTCGTACTCCTTGGCCTTCATGCAGAATGCGGTCGCGTCCTCCTCGAGCGCCTTCGGGAAGATGTAGAACGTGCCGCCGGGACGCACCACGTCGAAGCCGATCGAGGTGAGCGCGTCGTACAGCAGGTTCATGTTCGTCTCGTACACGCTCAGGTCGGAGGTCTCGTCGAGCACCTTCGCGACGCCCAGCTGGATCGAGCTCGGTGGGCAGTTGTGGCCGGTGCCGCGCGAGATCTGGCCCATCATCGGCACGAGCAGGTCGGCGTCCGTGGCGGTCGGGTTCACCGCCACGTAGCCGATGCGCTCGCCCGGCAGGGACAGCGACTTCGACCACGAGTAGCAGGTGAGCGTGTTCGCGTAGAAGTTCGCCGGGTACGGCTGCGTGCCGCCGTCGAACACGATCTCGCGGTACGGTTCGTCGCTGATGAGGAAGATGTCGTGGCCGTATTCGGTCTGCTTGGCGGTGAGGATTGCGGCGAGACGCTTGAGCGTCTCGGCCGAGTAGACGGCGCCGGACGGGTTGTTCGGCGTGTTGATGAGCACGGCTTGCACGTTCGGGTTGAGTGCCGCCTCGAACGCGTCGAAATTGATCTGGAAGTTCGCGGTGTCCGCCGGGATGACGGTCAGGTGCGCGCCCGTGCCGTTCACGTACGGCTGGTATTCGGGGAAGTACGGCGCGAACGTGATGATTTCGTCGCCCGGCTTGGTGACGGCGCGCATCGCATGCGCGAGTGCGCCGGCCGCGCCGGTCGTCGGAAAGATGTGGTTGCCGGTGTAGCTGGTGCCGAAGCGACGGTTCAACGAGTCGGCGATCGCCTCCTTGACGGACGGGATGCCGAGTGACGGGGAGTAGCCGTGGATTGCGACCGGATCGCCGTGCTCGTACAGGTCGACCATCGTCTTCGCGAAGTCCGGCGGGGCGGGCACGCTCGGATTGCCCAGCGAGTAGTCGAACACGTTCTCGTAGCCGATTTCCTTGCCGCGGGCGGTGGCGTACTCGCTCAGCCCGCGGATGACGGACTTGCCGCCCAGCATCGCCTTGTATTCCTCGTTGATCATGGAACCACTCCTTGTTCTTGGTCCGGACCGGAAGTCAGATACCCCTATTCAACCACCGTTTGCGGGTCGGGCCGGCCCACGGTTCCGCCGGGCGGGAATCGCGGACCGGAGGTCTATCGGTCAACTTCGTCAGAAGTCCCAATCGTCGTCGTCGGTCTCCTCGGCCTTGCCCATCACGTAGGAGGAGCCGGAACCGGAGAAGAAGTCGTGGTTCTCGTCCGCGTTGGGGGAGAGGGACGCGATGATCGCCGGGTTCACGTCGCAGATCTCCGCCGGGAACAGGGCCGGGTAGCCGAGGTTCATCAGCGCCTTGTTGCCGTTGTAGCGCAGGAACTTCTCCACGTCCTCGGTCAGCCCCACGCCGCCGTACAACGACTCGGTGTACTCCACCTCGTTGTCGTACAACTCGTTCAGGAGGTCGTACGTGTATTCGCGCAGCTCCTCGCGCTTCGCTTCGCCCACCAGCTCCAACCCGCGCTGGTACTTGTAGCCGATGTAGTAGCCGTGCACGGCCTCGTCGCGGATGATGAGGCGGATCACGTCGGCCGTGTTCGTGAGCTTCGCATGGCTGGAGAAGTACATCGGCAGGTAGAAGCCCGAGTAGAAGAGGAACGATTCGAGCAGCGTCGAGGCGACCTTGCGCTTCAACGGGCTGTCGCCCTCGTAGTAGTCGAGCACGATCTGCGCCTTCTTCTGCAGGTACTCGTTCTCCTCGCTCCACGCGAACGCGGCGTCGATCTGCTCGGTCGAGCACAGCGTGGAGAAGATCGACGAATACGACTTCGCGTGCACGGACTCCATGAACGCGATGTTCGTGTACACGGCCTCCTCATGCGGGGTGAGCGCGTCCGGGATGAGCGACACCGCGCCGACGGTGCCCTGGATCGTGTCGAGCAGGGTGAGGCCGGTGAACACGCGCATCGTGAGCGTGTGCTCCTCCTCGCTCATCGCCTGCCAGGAGGGGATGTCGTTCGAGACCGGCACCTTCTCCGGCAGCCAGAAGTTGCCGGTCAGACGGTCCCATACCTCGAGGTCCTTCTCGTCCTCGAGACGGTTCCAGTTGATCGCGGAGACGCGGTCGATGAGCTTCAGCGGTTTGCGCGGCACGGAAATCGGCGCCATGGTGTCTCTCCTTGTCAGTTGTCTTCGTCGTTGTCGTTGCGTTGTTCGGTGAATTCCTCCGGTGCCGTAAGGCGCAGGATCATCCGGTATACGGTCTTCGACATGATGTTCCCCTTCCATTCATGATCGTCGGTTGTGTGTGATGCGTGCGGATACCGCCGTCCGAGACCGAAGGCGTACGGAGGTACGTCGACCGAGGGGCAACGCAGACGACGCTCCATCACAGCATGCAGGAGACGCAGCCCTGCACTTCGGTGCCTTCAAGCGCCTGCTGCCGGATGCGGATGTAGTAGAGCGTCTTGATGCCTTTGCGCCAGGCGTAGATCTGGGCTTTGTTCACGTCGCGCGTGGTGGCGGTGTCCGGGAAGAACAGCGTGAGCGAGAGGCCTTGGTCGACGTGCTGGGTGGCGGCCGCGTACGTGTCGACGATGGCCTGCCATCCGATTTCGTAGGCGTCCTTGAAGTATTCGAGGTTGTCGTTGGTCATGTACGGCGCGGGGTAGTACATGCGCCCGATCTTGCCTTCCTTGCGGATTTCGATTTTGGAGGCGATCGGGTGGATCGACGACGTGGAGTGGTTGATGTACGAGATCGATCCGGTGGGTGGCACGGCCTGCAGGTTCTGGTTGTACAGTCCGTCGCGCAGGATCGCGTCGCGTAGCGTCTCCCAATCGGCGACGCTCGGCACCGCGACGCCGTAGCGTGCGAACAGCTCGCGCACGCGCTCCGTGCGTGGTTCGATGGAGCGGCGGCCGTCGGTGTACTTGTCGAAGTAGTTGCCCTGGCCGGCCGGCTTGGCGTAGTCGGAACGTTCGAACCCGACGAACGCGCGCCCGCGCTCGACCGCGAGGTCGTGCGACGCGCGGTAGGCGTGGTAGGCGACGGTCATGAAGTACATGTCGGTGAAGTCGAGCGCTTCGTCGGAGCCGTACGTGAGGCCTTCGCGCGCGAGGAAGCCGTGCAGGTTCATCTGGCCGAGGCCGATGGCGTGGCCTTCCTCGTTGGCGCGGCGGATCGACGGCACCGCGTCGATGGACGTGTGCTCGGCGACGGCCGTCAGCGCGCGGATCGCGGTTTCGATGGTGTCGGCGAGGCCGCCGTCCATCGCCTTGGCGATGTTGAGCGAGCCGAGGTTGCAGGAGACGTCGCGGCCCACGTGCGCGTAGGTGAGGTCTTCGTTGTATGCGCTCGCTTCCTGCACCTGCAGGATTTCGGAGCACAGGTTCGACATGGTCACGCGGCCGTCGATCGGGTTTGCGCGGTTGACGGTGTCTTCGAACACGAGGTACGGGTAGCCGGATTCGAACTGGAGTTCGGCGAGCGTGGTGAAGAACTTGCGCGCGTCGATGTACGTCTTCCTGATGCGGTCGTCGGCCAGCATCTCGTCGTACTTCTTGGTGACGGAGATGTCGGCGAACGGCTTGCCGTACACGCGTTCCACGTCGTACGGGCTGAAGAGGGCCATCCGCTCCTTGCGCTTGGCGAGTTCGAACGTGATGTCCGGCACGACGACGCCCAGGGCGAGCGATTTGATGCGGATCTTCTCGTCCGCGTTCTCGCGTTTCGTGTCGAGGAAGCGCATGATGTCCGGGTGGTGCGCGTTGAGGTACACGGCGCCGGCGCCTTGGCGCGCGCCCAGCTGGTTCGCGTACGAGAAGGAGTCCTCGAGCAGCTTCATGACCGGCACGACGCCGCTCGACTGGTTCTCGATGTGCTTGATCGGCGCGCCGAGTTCCCTGAGGTTCGAGAGCAGCAGCGCCACGCCGCCGCCGCGCTTGGAGAGCTGCAGGGCCGCGTTGATGCCGCGGGAGATCGATTCCATGTTGTCCTCGATGCGCACGAGGAAGCAGCTCACCGGCTCGCCGCGCTGCGCCTTGCCGAGGTTGAGGAACGTCGGGGTGGCCGGCTGGAAGCGGCCGGAGAGCATCTCCTCGAGGTACGCGGTGGCGGCGTGTTCGTCGCCGGCGGCCAGGTCGAGCGCCACCGCGGCGCAACGCTGCGGGAAGTCCTCGAGATAGGTCTTGCCGTCGAACGACTTCAGCGCGTAGGAGCGGAAGAACTTGAACGCGCCGAGGAACGTCTCGAACTCGAAGCCGGCCGCGGCGGCCTTCGCGTAGAAGCGCTCGAGAAAATCGTCGTCGTATCGGGCGAACACGTCGCCGTCGTAGTAGTCGTGGCCGATGAGCCAGCGCAGGCGCTCGCCGGCCGTGGCGAAACGCTTCGTGTTCGGCTCGATCTCGTTCGCGACGTAGGCGCGTTCGGCCTCCTTGTCCTTGTCGAATTGGATGAGGCCGTGCTCGTCGTACAGGTTGAGCATCGCGTTGAGCGCGTGATAGTCGGTGGAGGGATCGTAGGTGGTGGTCATGGAATGCATCTTTCGATCGGTTGCCGTGTCGGCTATTTCGTGAAGAACTTGACGAGGCCCTCGCGCACCTTGCGCGCGTCCTCCCGCGTGCCCATGAGTTCGAAGCGGTACAGGTAGGGGACGCGGCATTTCGCGGCGATGATGTCGCCGGCGGCGCCGTAGGCGGTGCCGAAGTTCGTGTTGCCGGAGGCGATGACGCCGCGGATCCATGCGCGGTTGCCGGCGTCGTTGAGGAAGCGTTTCACCTGCGGCGGCACGGCTTTGCGTGCGTCGCCGCCGCCGTAGGTGGGCACCATGAGGACGTAGGGTTCGCGCACGTTGAGCGTGGGGCCGTTCGGTTTCAGCGGGATGCGGTACACGTTGATGCCCGCTTCGCCGAGTTTCAGTCCGGCGACGAAGCGCGCCGTGTTCTCCGAGGCTGACGAGAAGTACACGAGTGCGCCGATCGCCTTGCCTTGTCCGGCGGCCGCTTCCGGTGCGCTCGGCGTCGTGGCGTCCTGCGCGGGCGCCTCGCCCATGCCGGTGAGGGCGATGGGCGCGCTGCGATGGGCCGGGGCCGTCGTGCGGGACGCCGAGGCCGGCCGGGCCGCGATGGCGGGGGATTCGGTTTCGGCCTTCGGCTTGCGTGAGACGGGTGCGGCGCCGGTCAGCGCGCCGATGTCGGCCGCTCCGGAGACGGTGCGTGCGTGCCGGCCGGCCCGGGTTCCAGACTGCGCGTGGCCGGTCAGATGCTCGAGGCCGGTGCCTCCCGGGGCGGTGCTGACCTTGGGGGTGACGCTCATGCGGCGACCGTCTGCCCGGCGGTCTGTGTGCTCTTCGCGAGCTCGCGGATCAGGTCCGGGCGGTAGCCGGTCCAGGAGTTGTCCGGTGTGATGACGACCGGCGCCTGACGGAAGCCGGCCTGCTGCAGCTGTTCCAACGTGGACGGGTTCTCCGTCAGATCGACCGTCTCGAACGGGACGCCCAGCTTGGTGAGCTGACGCTTGGTGGCGTCGCACTGCGGGCAGCGTGGTTTGGTGAACACGGTGACGGTCATAGTGGTCTCCGATCGAGGTCCGGGGATGTGTGCGGACGCCAGATTACCGGGCGGTGGTTCCGAAGTAAACGCTATCTGTAGTGGCGTGTCGTCAGCATTTTCGCTAGATGTAGTGCCGGGCAAATCGTTGCAATCGCAACGGACACGCCGGTCGCACGGACGGTCCGGCCGTGGCCGGAACCGTCGCAACACGAAAATGTCGTCTTCGTCACATCGCGGGACCGTCCGCCGACGGCGATTCCCCCATCGCCGAAATCGTGAGCCGATGCTCGCGTGCCGGCGCATGCCGGGATAGACTTCTGCTCGGGAAAACATGCCCACGGCGCGACGCGGGACGCCGGGACCGGCGGCCGCGCCGCAACGTGGGCGACGTCGACTGAAAGGCAAGCAAATGGCCGAAGCTACGGCAAACATCGGTGTCATCGGACTGGCCGCCATGGGCTCCAACCTGGCGCGCAACCTCGCGCACCACGGCAACACGGTGGCCCTGTTCAACCGCCACTACTCCCGTACCGAGAAGCTCATGGAGGAGCACGGCTCCGAAGGCGCGTTCGTGCCCACCAAGACGCTCGAGGAGTTCGCCGCGTCCCTGAAGCGCCCGCGCACCGCCATCATCATGGTCAAGGCCGGCGCCCCGACCGACGCCGTCATCGAACAGCTCGAGGAGGTCTTCGAGCCGGGCGACATCATCGTCGACGGCGGCAACTCGTTCTTCAAGGACACCATCAAGCGTGAGAAGGCCGTGCGCGCGAAGGGCTTCCACTTCGTGGGCTGCGGCGTGTCCGGCGGCGAGGAGGGCGCGCTCAACGGCCCGTCCCTCATGCCCGGCGGCACCGCGGAATCCTGGAAGACCCTCGGCCCGATCCTCGAATCGATCGCTGCGAAGGTCAACGGCGAGCCGTGCGTGACCCACATCGGCACCGACGGCGCCGGCCACTTCGTCAAGATGGTTCACAACGGCATCGAATACGCGGACATGCAGGTCATCGGCGAGGCGTACGACATCCTGCGCCGTGGCCTGGGCATGGACGCCGAGGAGATCGCGAACGTGTTCGACGAGTGGAACAAGGGCGACCTCGACTCCTACCTCATCGAAATCACCGCCGAAGTGCTGCACCACAAGGACGCCGCCACCGGAAAGCCGTTCGTGGACGTGGTCGTCGACCACGCCGGCATGAAGGGCACCGGCACGTGGACCGTGCAGACCGGCCTCGAGTTCGGTTCGGCCGTGCCGGCCATTGGCGAGGCCGTGTTCGCGCGTGCGCTCTCCAGCCACGGCGAACTGCGCGAGGCCGCCCAGAAGGAGCAGCTCGCCGGCCCGAACAAGACCATCGATCTGGACGGCGAGGAGAAGGCCGCGTTCATCGAGGACGTGCGTCGCGCGCTGTTCGCCTCCAAGGTCGTCGCCTACGCCCAGGGCCTCAACGAGATCCAGGACGGCGCGAAGGAGTACGGCTGGGACATCAACCTGTCCGAGGTTGCCCGCATCTGGCGCGGCGGCTGCATCATCCGCGCCCAGTTCCTGCTCGACCGCATCACCGAGGCGTTCAAGGGCGACAACCCGCCGGCCTCGCTGCTGTTCGACCCGTACTTCGAGAAGATCATCGGCGAATCGCAGGACGCGTGGCGCCGCGTGATCGTCAAGGCCATCGAGGCGGGCATCCCCACCCCGGTGTTCTCCAGCTCTCTCGCCTACTACGACGGCCTGCGCTCCAAGCGCCTGCCCACCGCCCTGACCCAGAGCCAGCGCGACCTGTTCGGCGCACACACGTACGGCCGCGTCGACAAGCCGGGTGTGTTCCACACGTTGTGGGCCGAGCCGGGCAAGCCGGAAGAGCAGCAAAGCTGATCTTCCGGCTTGAGGAGAGCCCTGTGGGCTCTCCGACCGGCTCGGTGTGCGGCGGCTGTGCCGCCGCACCAGTATTGAGTCTCGCCGTCAGGCGAGTCCATAATTGCTGATCGAAGAGGGAAGCCCTGTGGGCTTCCCGGCCTTCTTCGGGGCCGGCGATAGCCGGCCAAGATAGAACGAAGCCGGAAATCGAGGCCTGAGGCCTTATCTCAGCACAAGAAATCCCGGAGAGCAGCGGTGTTCTCCGGGATTTCTTGTATTGGCACTGTCTCAGTGCAATGATTCCCGGGGGATTGGTCGTTCTCCGGGATTTGTTGTACTGCCATCGTCGTAGTGCAATGATTCCCGGTGTGTAGCGGTGGTTTCCGGGAATCATTGCACTGACCTCGGGTCAGCACAACGATTCCCGGACGAAGCCGCCTATTTCCGGGATTCATTGTGCTTGGAAAGACGGGGAGGCTCGAAGAGAAGCCTTGAAGCTCCGAGACTACAGCTTCGTCACCGTCTCGTCGGTGGAGAACCAGACGAACTCGTCCACACCGCCGGCGAACGACGACGGGTACTCCGGGTCGCCGCCCTTGTCGCCCGCCGCGAACACGTGGGCGAGCGAATCGGCCTTGCCTGCGCCAGCCGCGAAGAACCATGTATGACGGGAACGGGCGATGAGCGGTGCGGTCAGGGAGACGCGCAGCGGCGGCATCTTGGGGGAGTGTGCCACGCCCACGGCCAAGCGGTCGCTGACCAGCACCTCGTGGTGCCCGGAGCTGGCGGGGAACAGCGAGGCGTAGTGCCCGTCCGGTCCCATACCGAGGATCATCAGGTCGATGACCGGCTCCGGTCCGAGCTCCCGAACCAGCTCGGATTCGTACGCGCGGGCGGCCTTGTCGAGCAAATCTCCGTTCTCCGCGTCGGCGGCCGAACGTACGAACTCGTCGGCGCTGTCCGCGTCGGCCGTAACCTTCGCGATCTCCGCGGCCGGGCGCACGTCGGGTGCGATTTCGTGGATGTTCGACTCCGGCAGCCTGCCGTCCGCGACCAGACGGTCGAGCAGCAGGCGACGCGCCTCGAGCGCGTTGCGGTCGGCGGAATCGGCGGGGACGAACCGCTCGTCGCTCCACCAGAAGTGGACGCGCGACCAGTCGATGTCGGCGGCGAGCGGGTCGTCGGCCACCAATCCCAGCGGCTGGGCGGCGGAACCGCCGGAAAGCGCCACGTCGACGCGTGCACGACGGCCGCCGCCGGGCACGCGTTCGGACAGCAGGTCCAGCAGTGTCAGTGTGAGGCGGCGTGCGCCGGCCTGGATCATCAGATCCTTGTCCGGGTAGACGATGAGCCTACGGTTTGCCATGAGGCGCTCCTTCGATGTCTGGTCGGTCGATGTCTGGTCGGTCGATGTCTGGTCAGCCGATGTCTGGTCAGCCGATGTCTGGTCAGTGACGGATGAGGTCCCAGCCTTCGTTGATGACTTCGCCGTACACCTCGTCCGGGTCGATGCGGCGCAGCTCCTCGGTGAGGCAGTCCTCGATGGTGCGCACGGGCACGGAGATCGCCTGCGGGGTCTGCCCCGGCATGGAGATCAGCGCCTGGTCCTCGTGCGGGCGTTCCAGCGACACGACGCCGTCCTCGCGCGTGAGGTACACGCCGGTCACGGCCTCCGCGTCGTCCACGTACTCCACGTCGACGGTCACGCCGAGCTTGAGCCGCAGCCACGCGCACAGCATGTCCATCGGCAGGAAGTCGCGCGGGCCGGTGACCTTCGCGGCCGTGATCGGCAGGTGCGGCGGCTGGTCGAGCATCGAGGCGAGCATGGCGCGCCACACGGTCAGGCGCGTCCACGACAGGTCGATGTCCTCCGGCGTCCAGCTGCGGCGCAGGCGTTCGATGGTCGCCTCCGGGTTGTTGGAACGCAGCGCGTCGGTGATGCGGCTGCGGGCCATCGCGCCCATGAGGTCCTTCGCCGGGTTCGACGGCGGGGTGGTGGGCCACCATGCCACGACCGGCACGTCCGGCACGAGCAGTGGGATGACGAGCGTGTCCGGATGGTCGATGAGCCCGTTGCGCGGGCGCAGGATGATGATCTCGCCTGCGCCGGCGTCCGCACCGAAGCGCACCTGCGCGTCGAGGTTCGATTCCGCGGGGCCGTCGGTCAGGTCGATGGCGGGATTGTCGGTCTTCTCCATAGCCTTCACGTCGTCGGCGTCCCCGTCGCGTCGCGACGTGTCCGGCACGATGGCGATGACGCGGCACGGGTGTTCGCGGCTCGCCGCGTTGGCGACTTCCAGCGCGTGTTCGAGGTCGTCGTCCTGGGTGGCGATGAGCAGCGTGAGCACGCGGCCGGTGGCCGATTCGCCGCGCTCCTCGTGGAGCTCGTCGATTTTGTGCGCGATTTCGCGCGTGCGCGTATCCGGCATATCGATGATCATGGCATCCTCCAGTGGCGGCCTTCGCGCGCCAGCATCTCGTCGGCCTCGGCCGGACCCCACGTGCCCGCACGGTAGGGCTGCGGCTGGCCGAGCGTGGACCAGAAGTCTTCAATCGGATCGAGGATCTCCCAGCTGAGGTTCACCTCTTCGGTGGTCGGGAACAGCGGCGGGTCGCCGAGCAGCACGTCGAGGATGAGCTTCTCGTACGCTTCCGGCGAGTTCTCGGTGAAGGAACGGCCGTAGCTGAAGTCCATGTTGACGTCGCGGACCTCCATCGTGGTGCCGCCGGGCACCTTCGCGCCGAAGCGCATGGTGACGCCCTCGTCGGGCTGCACGCGGATGACGATCGCGTTCTTGCCGAGCTCGCGTACGGCCGTCTGCTCGAACGGCAGGTGCGGCGCGCGCTTGAACACGACGGCGATCTCCGTCACGCGCTTGCCGAGGCGCTTGCCGCAGCGCAGGTAGAACGGCACGCCGGCCCAACGGCGGGTGTCGATGTCGAGCTTGATCGCCGCGTACGTCTCGGTGGTGGACTTCGGGTCGATGCCCTTCTCCTCCAGATAGCCGACGACCTCGTGCGAGCCCTGCCAGCCCTTCGCGTACTGGCCTCGCGCCGTGTTGGCGGCCAGGTCCTTCGGCAGGCGCACGGCGGACAGCACCTTGGTCTTTTCGGCCGTGAGGTCCTTGGCGGTGAAGCTCACCGGCTCCTCCATGGCGGTCAGGGCCATGAGCTGCAGCAGGTGGTTCTGGATGACGTCGCGTGCGGCGCCGATGCCGTCGTAGTAGCCGGCGCGGCCGCCGATGCCGATGTCCTCGGCCATCGTGATCTGCACGTGGTCCACGTAGTTCGCGTTCCAGATCGGCTCGTACATCGCGTTGGCGAAGCGCAGCGCGAGCAGGTTCTGCACGGTCTCCTTGCCGAGGTAATGGTCGATGCGGAACACTGAGCTCGGATCGAACACCTCGGAGACGACGCGGTCGAGATCCTTCGCGCTGGCGAGGTCATGGCCGAACGGCTTCTCGATGATGACGCGGCGCCACGCGCCTTCGCTGGAACGGGAGAGTCCGGACGCGGCCAGCTGCTTGGCGACGATCGGGAACGCGCGCGGCGGCACCGACATGTAGAACGCGTGGTTGCCGCGCGTGCCGCGGTCGCGGTCGAGCTCCTGCACGGTGGCGCTCAGGCGCTCGAACGCCTCCGGGTCGTCGAACGTGCCCTGCACGAACCGGATGCCGGCCGCGAGGTTCTTCCACGTCGACTCCTTGAACGGGGTGCGGCAGCGCGCCTTGACGGCGGTCTTCACGAATTCGATGAAATGCTCCTGCGTCCAGTCGCGGCGCGCGAAGCCGGTCAGACCGAAGCTCGGCGGCAGCAGGCCGCGGTTGGCAAGGTCGTAGACGGCCGGCAGCAGCTTCTTCTGCGCCAGATCGCCGGTGACGCCGAAGATGACCAGACTGCACGGTCCGGCGATGCGCGGCAGGCGCAGGTCGCGCGGATCGCGCAACGGATTGGTCCAATTGGTATTCCCACTCATACCCGTACAGCGTAGTAGTGAGTGCCCATGGCGCGCCACCCCGGTCTCGCCCGTGGCGAAGCGGATGGACCGAAGGTGACGCGCGTCACATGCGCGTCACCTTCGACGGGTGGGGATACGCCTCACAGGGCGATGCGCCGCGGCGTAAGCCACGGCGTCGGATGGACGATGCGTCACCGCACGCCGCGGCGCGCGGTGACGCGGCACGGTCGTCACGCCCAGCGGTCGGACATCGCGAAGCTGTTGTGCATGAGATTGCTCGACGTGTACAGCACGTCGTTCAGCAGCGTCGTCGTGTGCTTGCGCAGGTAGGCGGCCATCTCGTCGTTGGCCGCCTCGAGCGCCGCCGTCACGTCGTCGGAACCGGACGGAACGGACGCCGCCGCATCGGACGTCGCGCCATCGGACGCATCGGACACGCCGGACGCAGCCATCGCCGCGACCGCCTCGTCGGTGCGCTCCACCAGACGATGCCCGAACGCGCGCACGCCCTCCGCATACCCCTCCACCAGACGGTTCGTCTCGTAGAAGTGCGCGTCCGCGATCACCGCGATGAGACGGTTCGTCCAATACAGGTTGTCGGTCGAGACCTGCGGCGTCGTGTCACGCAGATAGGTGGGCGTATCCGTCACGTTCGCATAGAACGGCGCGACGCTCGTGAACGGGCCGGAACCGAACGACGTCCACAGCACCGCGCGCGCCGCCTCCGGCACGTACGGACGCAACTGCACCGCCACCATGTGACCGGTGCGGTTGATGCCGATCGGACGGTAGCGGTGACGCGACTCCGCCGTGCCGAGCGTGCCGTACGGGTCATACGGCGTGCCCTCGAAATGCGAGGAGAGGATCGCGTCCACGTCCTCGATCGTCACCTTGTTCTCCGGCACGCGGCACCACGGGATGTCGTCCGACGTGGGCGTGAAGCGCGCCGCCGGCGAATCCCAGTCCTCGCTCGGGTTCAGGCAACGCTGCATGTACCAGGCGCGCGGCGTGTTGTAGATATGGTCCTTCGCCGTGGCCGTGCCGAACGCGACGCGCGGGTTGAACCGGTCGGCCTGCTCCACCGAACCGTCCGAGGCGAAGCCCACCGCGGCGCGTGCGTCGCCGAACGCGCTCGCATGCGCCGGCATCGTCCGGTCCAGACGATGCCGCGCCATGAACTCGCGCAGGTCGGCGCTGCACATGAACTCGCGCTGCTTGCCGAACGCGTCCTTGAGGTCGAAGTCGTCGATGCCCAGCTGGTTCGGGATGGTCGCGTAGCAGTCGTCCGGCACGCGGCGGGCGATCCAATGGTGGCCACCGATCGTCTCCACGTACCAGATCTCGTCCACGTCGGAGATGATGACGCCGTTCGATTCGTACGTGCCGTAGCGTTCCAGCAGCGCGCCGAGGCGTTCCACGCCCTCGCGCGCCGTGTGTACGTACGGCAGGACGAGCGTGACGATGTCCTCCTCGCCGATGCCGCCCGGCCGTTCCGGCGTGGTTTCGACGCCGTCGGCGTCGGTTTCCGCCGGAACGAGTTCGACGAGCGGGTCCGCGGCGAGCACTCGCTCGTTCACCGCGATGGTCTCCGTCGCGCTCATCGCCACGTTGCGTTCGCTGGCGCCCGCCTCGGCGAGCACGCCGCGATTCGGCAGCACGTTCGGCGCGATCGTGTACCGGCACGGGTCGCCGGCGTCCGCCAGGTCGACTTCGACGTGCGAGAGGACCGAGCGGTAACGGCGCGGCTGGTCCTCGGGATGGACGGTGACGAGACGCTTCGGATCGTAGCGGCCGGAACCGGAATCGTCGTCGCGGGCGATGATGGTCGAACCGTCGATGCTGGCGGCCTTTCCTACAAGCAGAGTGGTGCAAGACATGTCGCCCTACTCTAGGAGCGCGGCCGGGGGCGGGCAAGTCGCGCCCGGGGATGCGACCGTGATGTCGGACACGTGCGGGGATGGTGTCGGTGAGTGGTAGGCGTGCGGTGGGCGGCGTTGGAGAGGAACCGGGTCGAGACAGTACACCAGGGACTATCAGGGACGAAAGCGGATTAGCCGGAAAAGCAAAACCCTTGAAAACTCATTATTTCCAAGGGTTTACCGGTGCCCCCCGTGGGATTCGAACCCACAACCCACGAATTAAACGAATCGGATTCCGGTCATTCGATAGGGGCTTTCTTATGTTGTGAGACCAGTGTACAGCACTTGGAACCGTTGGGGTTTCAGCGGGACTGACCGGCCCCGCGAAAGCCCATACGGCCGTAGGCGACACGCCCGTCCTTTTAAGCTTTTATTTAAGCGGATTGGACGAGGGTCGCCGCGGCGCCTTCTCCGGGCGGTCCGGCATGGTGCCGTTCCCCGCGTCCGGCGCGGTTTGCCGGGGTCGCAAAAGGGAGAACGCGATCATGGAGTTCAAGGATCGCCGGCAGCCGCCGGACAGTTGGATACCGTGGCTCGACCAGTGGGTCGCGGACATGCGCTTCCGCAATCTGAGCGAGCGGAGCATCGGATATTACTGGTACAAGATCACCGATCTGGCCAGACTGACGAACAAGCCGCCGTGGCAGATCGGCCAGGCGGATCTCAAGTCGTACATCGTGCGCCCGCCGTCGAACGCGGCCCGCCGTTCGACGATGAACGCGGTGCGCAACTTTTTCGGCTGGGCCAAGAAGGCCGGCCTGCGCGCCGACAATCCGGCCGAGGATCTGCCGTCCATCAAGCGCGAGACCCGTCACAAGGTGCCGGCCCCGGAGACGGCCGTCGGTCAGGGGCTGCATGACGCCGACCGGCAGACCCGGCTCATGGTCATGCTCGCCGCCGAGGCCGGCCTGCGCCGCGCGGAGATCGCGATCGTGCGCCGCGAGGACGTGACCGAGGATCTGTCCGGCCGCAGCCTGATCGTGCACGGCAAGGGCGCGAAGGACAGGATCGTGCCGCTGACCGACGAGCTGGCCGACGCGATCCTCGCCTCGCCCAAGGGCTGGCTGTTCCCGCACGTCAGTGGCAAGGGGCCGGTGTGCGGCGACACCGTGTATCGCAGGATACAGCACGCGACCGGTTGCTCGCCGCACACGCTGCGCCACCGGTTCGCGACCGCCGCGTACATCAGCTCCGGCGGCGACATCCGCGCCGTGCAGGAGCTGCTCGGCCATGAAAGCCTCGCCACCACGCAGGCTTACGTGACCGTCACCCCGCTCAACCTGCGTTCCGTGGTCAACTCCGTCAAGCAGTACGGCGAGGGCATGAACGTCGGGCAGGTCGTGTCCACCGGCGGCGAAACGACGCCGACTACAGAGTGACAACGTAAGCATAAACGGTCTCTCCAAACTGCCAAAAGGTTTTGGAGGGGCCGTTGTTTCGTTAAACGATTAGATTTACCGATACCGTAAATGAACGGTAAACGCAGTCTGAACTTCCCGTGCAGGTGTGCGGCTGGAATGATTGTTAACGTTGTCATAAACGCGGTTCTACGCTACCGTCTTGTGCTTCGGGCTTGACGGAAAGGGACGAGTATGGCCAGCGATGGCCGGCCCGCTTCAAGGACGAACCATCATACGCGCCGCACCGCCGGCGACGACCAGATACCCGCACGTCTCTCCCTGACCACGTCGGCGTATCGGAAAGCAAGACGAGAGAACCCCATGAGCAAGAAGAACATGATGCCCGAACCGTGGAACGACTGGGTCGACGAATGGTCCGCGGACATGCGGCTGCGCAGCCTGAGCGAGAACACCATCAACCTGCGCCGCTACCAGATCGGCGCGTTCGCCCGGCACACCGGCAAGCATCCCGGCGAGGTCACGGCCAGCGACATCCGCAAATGGCTCGGCCGTAAGGGACTGGGCAATGCGGCCAAACGCGGCGACCGATGCATGTTCTCCATGTTCTACGGCTGGGCGCAGCGCAACGGGAAGCGTCTCGACAACCCCGTGGAGGGCATGCCGACCATCAAACGCGAACAGCGCAAGAAACGAGCCGCACCAGAACAGGCCGTCCTCATCGGCCGCGACAGCAGCGACCCGCGCACCCGGCTGATCATCATGCTCGCCGCCGACGCCGGCCTACGCCGCGCCGAAATCGCCCAAGTGCGCGGCGACGACCTGATCGACGACGAACTCGGCTGGAGCCTGATCGTCCACGGCAAAGGAGGCAAGGACCGCATCGTGCCGCTAAGTGACGAACTCGCCCGGGAGATCCGCCGCCGCGGACCGGGCTGGCTGTTCCCCGGCGAGAAGGGCTGCGACCACATCTGCGGCGACACCGTATACCGACTCGTCAAGGACGCCACCGGGTACCCGCCGCACTCCCTGCGCCGCAGGTTCGCCACAGCCGCGTACATCACCTCCAACGGCAACGTCATGGCCATCAAGGAACTGCTCGGCCACGAAAGCCTCGCCACCACACAGGGCTACATCACCGTCAGCGGCCGCATGCTGCGCACCGTCATCGAACAAGCCCGCGGATACGAAGCACGAGGAACGGGAGACGGATAAAGAACCTTCGCCGGCAGTTATGCCCGCAAAAATTACAAGTATGGAAACACACTCTGACGATTGATGATGCGATGCAGCTGTCATGCGATTGCTTGACAGCATGTTGTCCCGTCCTGCATGGCGATGCTATGGATCGATGTATCAGATTGTCGAAGGGAATTCGTCATGGATGGTCACACGGTATCGGTCAGGCTTGCGGTCTGGTTCGAGGGTGTCAAGTGGCGTATTGCCGGTGGTCGTCGGGCGACGTTGCACTGGTGGTATCTGGTGTTGGCCGGCGTGCCGATTGCATGGATCGGATCTGAGGAAATCGTGGCTCCGCCTTGGGGAAACCGAGCTGGCGGGATGACCACATGATGAGAACCGCGTGCATCGTCCGTTCGGATGATGCACGCGTTCATCCCCTCGCCCGATGGCTGATGCCAGCGATTCGAGGGAGTATGAGACCATAGCGTTCGCCGCGAGGTTGCGGCGGGAAGGGGGAAGCGTCATGAACAGGCTGTTGAAGGTCGCCGTTTGTGTGTTGACGGTGGTGTTGGTCTCGGACGAGATGCTCGCCCTGCAGCACGAATACGGCAAGACGCTGATCGTCGTGACCCATGACACCGGCATCGCCGCGCAATGCGACCGGGTGCTGGAACTACACCACGCGGCATGACAGGGAGGCCATGATGCGGGGCAGGACCATTCAGCTTGCGATACTGGTGGCGGTGCTGGTCGCCGCTGTCGGTTCGTTTGTGATGCTTAGCGGGTTGGATGCCGTGGCGCCGTTGGGTGTGCGGGGCACGGTGCAGGTGTCTGGGTCGACGCCGTCCGCGCCCAGTGCGTCGACCATCGCGGGAGTCGAACGGACGGCTAGTGACACGGGCACCGACATCGTCAAATTGGTGGAGGATATCAGGGACCCGGGCGGGTCGCGCACGCTGTATGTGGCCGTCGGGGACAGGTCGGGGGAGCCGGCCGGTTGGCTGGCCGACGGGTATCCGGGGTTCACGCGTTCGATGACCACGACGGTATTGTCGTTCTCCCGGCTTTCGGGTCAGGACCCGCGCGGCAGCTACTACGTGTACGGTGATCCGGCCGCGACCCGGGCGTTCGCCGAGCGGTTCCGCACGGACGGGTACGAGGTGGATGTCAAGACCGACTACACGGCTTCGTACGCGCAGTGGCTGAGCAATCAGCCGCTGGGGGTGAGCTTTGCGGTGACGGTCCTGCTGTGCGCGATGCTGGCGGGCATGTTCGCGTTGATGAACGTCAAAGGGTATGCCGTGCAGCGTCTGCAGGGCAACTCCAGCTGGAGCGTCATCGCGCGTGACGTCCGCGCCAACATCCGCCAGACTCTGGCTGCGACCCTGGCTGTGCTGCTGGGGTTCACGGGATTCCTGGCCCTGTACAACCATGCGTCGCATATGGGCGCGGCATTGGCGCTGGCGGCCGGCGTGTTCGCCGTGTTCCTCATGGTGATCGTCGTGGCGTATCTCATCGGGTTTATGGTGGCGTCCCGTTCGCCGCTGCTGGCATCGCTCAAGGGACGACTGTCGGCGCGTTTGGCGTCCGGGCTGGTCTACTGCGTGCGCGTGCCCGCCGTGATCCTGGCCGTCTGGGCGGTCACTTACGCGGGGATGGCCGCAAGCCAGGCCCTGGACCAGGCCGAAGCCCAACAGGCATGGGCCACGGCGGGCCAAGCCAGCGCCATCAGACTCAACCCCCGGCTCTCCCAAGATGAGCAGGACCGGTATGCGGCCGCGACGGGCCGATGGCTGATCTCGCAGGAACGACAAGGCAGGATGATCCTCGCCGAAGAGGGATACACGCTGGAACAGCTTTCCGCCGTTGCAAGCCAGACGGGCTCGCCCGCGGACGACGCGTCCGCCCTGTCCGGGAACGTGCTGGTGGTGAACTCGAACTATCTGCACGCGCAGACGGTGCAAGACGCCTCGGGCCGGCGGATCACACAAGTGCCGGGCCAGGGGGTGCTGGTGGTGATACCCGCATCGAAACAGGACCAACGCGAGCGGATCGAGAACGTCGTACGGGCGTTCATCGGCTCGCAGGGCCGGATGCATGGCGTCGCGACGCCCCGGATCACCGTGCTGACGGGCAAGTCCGGCCAGTCCCTGTTCGGCTACGGGCAGCAGAACATGCCGAACCAGAAGACCCTGTTCCACGACGCGGTGCTCGTCGGCGTGGATTCCGACACCGGAATATTCTCGCCCGACGACTACACGGCCTACGCCTCCGGAGGCAATGCCATGCTCACCGACCCGGACCAGGCGCTCGTCTCGCTGCGCGAGGCCGGACTGCAGCCGTTCATCTACGCCGTGAGCAGCGTCAGCGCAAAAGCGGCCGCGGACTTCGCGAAACTCCAAACGAACCTGCGCATCCACCTGATGAACGTGCTCGTCGCCATCGCCATCCTCATCGCCTCAGCCATCGCCGCCGCCCAGACGCATGTGCGCGGCGGCGCCCAACGCATCTTCGCCCGCTACGTGCACGGCTGGAGCTTCCCGGCCACCCACCGGCTCGCGATCACCGCGGAAACCATGCTGGCCCTCGCCCCGATCCTCTTCTCGGCATACCTGGTCATCCAAAGCGGACTGCGCGCCGGAACCCCTATGGGCGCCCGGAGCGTCGCCGACATCTACCTGCTGGGCGGATGGCAGCCCGCGTTCATCGCCGCCGTCACCGTCGTGAACATGCTCGTCTACCTGCTGGCGACCGCACGCTACGCGCGTATCCTCGCCGCCAACCACTCCAGAGAGGAATAAACCATGCACGACCACCACTGCCTGCCCGGCGCGCCCATCATCGCGACCGGACTCGGGAAGACCTTCGGGACACGAACCCTGTGGCACGATCTCACGTTCCGCATCGAACCGGGACAGATGATCGCATTGACCGGACCGTCCGGATCGGGCAAATCGACGTTGCTGAACATCATTGGCCTGCTCGACCACGCCACCGCCGGAACCCTGCAATGCGGGCCGGACGACCTGACGGCCATGAACCCGCGTCATGCCAGACTGTTCCGCAAACGCACCTTGGGCTACCTGTTCCAGGACTACGCGCTGATCGACAACGCCGACATCGAACAGAACCTCGACGTGGCAATGCACGGCACAGCCAGCCGGCAGGACAGGCGAAACCGAATCAGCCGGGCATTGGGCCGCGTCGGGCTCAAGGGACGTGAGCACGACCCCGTCTACCGGCTCTCCGGCGGCGAACAGCAACGCGTCGCGTTGGCGCGACTCATCGTCAAACGGCCCGGCGTCATCCTCGCCGACGAACCCACCGGCGCCCTCGACCACGACAACGCCGACATGGTCATCCACACCCTGCGCAGCATGGCCGAGAACGGCGCCGTCGTCATCATCGCCACCCACTCCGACCACGTCGCCAACGCCTGCGACGGCACCATCCAACTATGACGTGCCGCAAAAGGAAGGTATGGCGCATGAGCGAATTCCGCGATTGAGATTGATGTCATGCGATCGCTTGACAGCATGTTGCACTTCCGAACAGCAATGGATTAAATGAAACACGTGGTTCCGGGGCAAGGCACTCTTGGCTTGTACCTCTAGAAACACATTTCTTGAAAAGAGGATCATGTCAGTTATATCAGCGACCAATCTTTCGATCGGGTACAAGAATTCCCCGATTGTCAGTGACATCAACTTGCGGTTGAATACGGGTAGGATCGTCTGTCTGCTCGGGGCGAACGGCGCGGGCAAGACCACGTTGATGAAGACGCTGCTTGGACGAATAAGGCCCGTGAGCGGGGAGGTCACATACACCGGGACGAATATCAACGAGATGTCCGCGGCGATCGACCACCCCAGTTTCTTTCCTTACCTGAGTGGTAGAGAGAACGTCGAGGTGGTCTCCGCGTTCTGGGGTCTGGACGTGGACCCGGGTACGGCGTTGAACAGTGTGGGTATCAATCAAGCGGCGCATGGGCGGAAGGCGAAGGACTACTCGACGGGCATGAAAGAGCGTCTGGAGCTCTGTCTCGCCCTCGTGCCGCATCCGAGGTTCCTGTCCTCGACGAGCCGCAGAACGGCCTGGACCCCGATGGCATAGCCTCTCTGTCCGAAACGCTTCGCGCCTATCGGGACAAGGGCAACTGCGTCGTCATCTCCACGCATCTGCTCCATGAGATCCAGGGAGTCCCGGACGAATGCATCGTGATTCGACATGGCCGGGCCGTGCAGGTCACGGATCTGACCGGGGTGAACCTCGCGGATCTATATCAGGGGAGGTAGGGTCGTGAGCGCCGTTTCTCCTGTTCGCGCGTTGGTCGCCTATTACTGGAACGTATGGTATTTCCTCGCCGCGGCGTTCGGTGCCGTGGCGTCCCTCCTGCTGGGTGCGTGGATTTCAAGCGCGGCAAACGGAACCCCGATAACCGGAGGATACAGCTTCTTCTTCACCGGCACCCAGCCGGTGATTTGTCTTGCGCTGCTCTTCGTGTGCGATGCCAGGGTTGCGAAGGCGCACTATGGAGGTCTGCCCCGCCACGTGTATTCCGCATGGAAGCCATGCTCGCTCAGAACCATATTCCGGGCTCTGATTCTGGCCGCTGTGAACTTGCTGAGCGTATTGTGCTTCGACGTCATCATGGTTCTGACGGGTACCGGGATGCATCCGAATCTGGCTGCTGTCCTGTGCTTCGTCGTGCTGCAGAGCCTTGCGATTTCCCTGATCTACTCAATGATCGAGATTGCCGTCAATCCCGAAGTCGCCGGGATCGTCTCGGCCATCCTTTGCTATGCATGGGTTCTTCTGCCAGGCGACCTGTCCGACTATGCGACGCCCTACGTCGCGAACGCCCTACGGGTCGTCGGACTGAACCTGAACGGCACCGTGATGTCGCCGGCGGAAACGGCGAGCCGATCGCCTGTCGGCCCTGTGGTGGTGGTCGTCCCGATTGTGGTGCTCCTGGTTGTCTATGTTTTGTTGAGCTGGTTCCGTCGCGAAGGAGTGGACAGGAAATGAAGTCCCTATTGCGTATCGGGCGCGTGGCATTGATCCGTTGGTCGACGCTCACCTTTGTGGCCGTGCTGCTGCTTCCGCTGTTCTTTTTGCGTTACGGGAGCATGGGCGCGGTGGCGCAGTCGGCGATGGTGATGGCGCTTCCCATAACCACGGCCGGTCTCGTCTTCTCCCATGCGAGGGTGCCCCGCTCGTATCGTTCCTTCAGCATCCACGATCGGCTCCTGCTTCGCTTTACCTTGAAGTCACTACTGCTTGGCGTCGCGGTCAGCATCTGCCTGACTCTACTGTACGGATTTGCCGTCGGATTTATCGTCAATAAGAGACCGCTCTCGTTGCATGTCGCTTTGATGTTTGCGTTCACCGCTGTCGTTCTTTCCCTTGCATGCTTCGTCCTGCGACTCTGGGCCAGTCCTGTTGTCGCTTGGAGCATTGTCGGCTTCTTCATTCTCGCCGGCCTTCCGGTCAGCTCCGGCATGTTCGAGGGCTCGCCGATTCTGCATGCCGTTATACCGACCACATGGATGCTAAGCGGGACGCGCTTTGCCGGTTATGTGATTCCGGTCGGTGCAGTTGTTGCCATGGCAAGTGCATGGCTGCTGCTTAAGGCGGTGAAACGTGTCTAGATAACCCTGACTGGATTCTCACATGTGAGGATACAGCACTTCCGCAGATCAACATCATGTCATGCGATTGCTTGACGGGATGTTGCCCCGTCGATTGTCCTCGGATTGAATGGATATAGCGACGAAACCGAGTCCCGAGGAAGGGAAGTGATCGCAATGGAAAAATCCACTGGCGAAACACCGGTGCAAGAACGTGAAAGAAAAGTATCGTATCGTTTGCCCGTAAAATGGTGGGAGTTTTTGGCGTACGTGTTGATCCTTGCAATGGCATTGGTTTTCAACGCGATGCAATTCCCTAGGGTGTGTTTACACTAGTTTGTTTTTTGATGGTGTTTTGAGTTGGATGGCGATGAGGATGAGTTGGAGGTTGGCGAGGAAGGTGGCGTCGAGCCTGTCGTAGCGGGTGGCGGCTTTCCTGTAGTGCTTCATGCGGTTGAAGACGCGTTCCACGATGTTCCTGCCCTTGTACGCCTGCCTGTCGTATTCCCATGGGTCCGTCCGGTTCCTCTTGGGCGGCACGACCGGCGTCAGGCCGAACGATTCGGCCAGCAGCCGGGTCGGGTCGCCCTCGTAGGCGCGGTCCATGAGCAGCCTGGCGCCCATGAACGAGCCGAGCGCGGCCATGGAGACGCGGCCGTGGGCCGCGTCGTGCTCGTTGCCCGGGCTCAGGTGGATCTCGACGAGCGTCGACTCGCTGTCGGATACCACGTGAACTTTGGTGTTCCTGCCTCCCCGGGAGATTCCGACGCACTGCGGCCCCCTTTTTTCGGGGCGCCCGTGGCGTGCTGGTGGACCTTCACGCTCGTGGAGTCCATGGCGAGCACCCGGACCTCCACCCCGATGATCCGCTCCTCCTGCAGGGCGGCGAACAGGCGCTCCACCGCGCCGTTCCTGGACCAGCGGTTGAACCGCTGGTAGACGGTGATCCACTTGCCGTAGCAGGCGGGCAGGTCCCGCCACGGCGCGCCGGTGCGGCACATCCACAGCAGGGCGTTGACGAACGTGTAGTTGTCCACCGCCACGTTGCCCCGCTGGCGCGGCAGCAGATGCGCGATCCTCATGAACTGGTCCAACGTGATGTCATACCTCGGCGTACACATACCCCAATCATCACACAAAACCCAAATAGTGTAAACACACCCTAAATGGGTGGTCGTCCCACTCGTTCTAGCAATCCTATCAGTCCGGGCCACCCGAATACTTCTCGCAAAAAGAAAGAAGGATCGGGCAGATTAAGCCTATGAGCAAGGACATCACATGATGAGACCATAACGGCTGTCATGCGATCGCTTGACAGCATGTTGTCCCGTCCTGCATGACGCCGCTATAGCTTGATGTGTCACAGTGATTGTCGAGGGGGATTCGTCATGGATGGTCGCACGATATCGGTCAGGCTTTCGGTCTGGTTCGAGGGCGTCAAGTGGCGTATCGCCGGTGGTCGGCGGGCGACGTTGCACTGGTGGTATCTGGTGTTGGCCGGCGTGCTGATCGCATGGTTGGGTGTCGCGGAGGTCGTGGCGTTGCCAGCGTATGGCGGGTATGCGCGGGAGGTGTTCTCGAACCTGTTGGCCGGGGTGCCGTCCGCGCCACCAGCCGCCGTGCAGGTGACGGTGTTCCAGTGGTCGTGTTCGGCGGCTTGGCTGGTGTCGGCGTATCGGCAGTGGGCTCGCCGCCAGTTCGCGTGGATGATCGTGACGATGGTGTGCAGTCTGCTGTATGTGCCGTTCGTGGTCTATCTGGTGCATGAGGTGATGGACCAGCGTAAGGGAGTCGTCCGTTTGGAGGAGAAACCGGCGGAACCGGATGATATCGTTGCCGACGATGGGACGGCCGACGACGAGACGGATGCGCAAGCCCCGGAACCGCCGGTTCGTCACGGCGAGGTTTTGTCATGAACACTGTGGTCGAGGCCCGTGGCTTGATCAAGCGGTATGCGTCCGGTCCGACGGTTGGCCCGATCGATTTCGAGGCCCGGCCGGGTCAGGTGCTGGCGGTGGCCGGGTCGAATGGTGCGGGCAAGTCCACCACGCTGCGCATGGTGCTCGGCCTGTCCGCTCCCAGTCAGGGGCGGGCGTTGGTCATGGGATGCCCGTACCGGCGGTTGGAACAGCCGGGATTGCATGTGGGCGTGTTCCTGGGTGGGCGTCTGGGCGACGAGTCGATGACGGGCGGCGAGTATCTGACGTTCATGGCCGGCATGATGGGATTGCCCGACGTGCGCCGTCGTGTGCGTCACGTGCTGCGCGATTGCGGGTTGGACCGTTGGCCGAAGGCCCGGATCAAGGGGTATTCCACAGGCATGCGCCAACGGCTGGGCGTGGCCGGGGCGATGCTTGCCGACGCGCCGATCATCGTATTGGACGAGCCGTTCAACGGGCTGGACATCGCCGGCAGGCTGTGGCTGCACGGTTTGCTGCAACAGTGGGCCGCCGCCGGCAAGACCGTTATTCTGGCCGCCCACGAGATCGACGAACTGCAACGCATAGCCACCCATGTGCTGATCATCATGCACGGCAGGCAAATGGCCTGCGGTTCGCTCGAACAGGTCGCCGCTGCCGGTGGAGGCGAGTCGGGAACCGTGTTCCGGTTCGCTCCCGACGCGAACGAAACCGGGAAAGCTCTGGCGTTGGACGATCTGACCGCGATGGGAGCCGACATTCGTTCCTTGGAGGACGGCCAATACCTGGCCCGACGGACGGACGCGGCCGACGTGTTCGCCGTCGCGGCCAGACGCGATGTTCCACTGGTCCGGCTCGACCACGTCGAGCCGACGCTGCGCGAGGTGATGACCGGCATGATTCGCCGATCCTCGGGAAAGGAAGGCACGTCATGAACGGGTGCAACCAATGTTTGCGACGCATGATGCTGCTCATGCGTTACGTGGTATGCCGCCCGGCGCCGCTCATGGCATGGGCCGGACTACCGGTGGCGTTCGCCGCGTTCGCCGCACTGACCAGCGCCTCCGTCAGACTCATGCTCTCCTCCGGTTCCACACTCGATGGTCTCGCCACGCTCACGGGATTGGGGCCAAGCATCGCCGGGGCGGTCATGCCCATGAGCGAACCCGTGGCGATCATCGCTGCGCTGCTGTCCGTCCGCGTCCTGACCAACACGGCCACGGCCATGCCGTTGTTCCTGATCGAACCGAAACGAACACGACTGTTCCTGACCCTGTGCGCCGACATCGTCGCTGTCGGTCTCATCACGGTCGCAGTCGGAGGGCTCGCCGCGACCGGCGCCTCCCGTCTCATCCTCGGCTCGGTCGTACCGGCGCGAGTATGGCCCGCGCCGCTGTCCGTATCGTTGTTCCTCTGCTTTCCCGTGGCTCTGATACTTACAGGGCGCATGCTTGTCGCCGCCTCACTGTGTGTGGCCTTCAACTCGGTCGGCAAGGGCGCGGTCGTCTACATCGCCTTGTATTATCTGCTGCCCATCGTCGTAGCGAATCTGCCGAACCCGCGGACGTTGCACGAGTGGCTACCTTCCATCGCCGGCACCGCCATACTGGAACAGTCTCCCAACATGAATCCGACGTTGAGCGGGCTGGTCGCACTGGCATACGTCATCATCGCGGTCACCGCCGCATGCGTGGCCCAGACGCAAAGGGACGTCTAAAACCATGCAGAAGAACTTGCTTATGGCTGCGAAGACTCCTGTCATGCGATTGCTTGACATGATGTTGCACCGTCGACCGTTCTCGGATTGAATAGATATAGCGATGAACCCGAGTCCCGAGGAAGGGAAGTGATCGCAATGGAAAAGTCCACTCATAACATGTCGGTGCAAAACGGCGGCGTCAGACGGCTGGTCATGATCCTGGTGTGCGTATCCGTAGCATTGCAGGCTCTCGCGTTCGCGATCCCCGGAGACGTCCTGAGTTTGTTTTGTCGAGCCGCTGGAGTGTTGCTGCTGATCGCGGCCCTGCTTGCGGCTTTGAAAGGCGACGTGAAATCAAACTCCTTCCTTGCTGTAGGGATTGGCGTAGCGGCGGGTTTGGCCGCCATCGCTCTGGTGATTGCGCTCCTGTAACCCGAGCTGCAGAATCTGACGATGTTTTTCATGGCTTGCTCGGGATGCAGACGTCCAGTTGCCAGTGTCGCTGTTCCGTGCGGATGGCGAAGCTGCCGTTGGCGGTTTCGATGATGGTGCGGTAGCGGTCGAGACCGCTACCCAATCCAAGTTTCCCGTCATGTTCGGCGCTAGTGTCGCTGACGGAGATGCGGATGTCGTTTGCGTCGAAGCTGGTGGAGACGGCGTACCATTCGGTCGGGTCGGCGTGTTTGGCGATGTTCGCGTACAGTTCGGTCAACAGGCCCGTGAGCAGTCGCATCATGTCGGGCGGGAGCGGATGGCGGAGTTCGCCGAGCAGATTGTCGCCGGTGAAACCGAGCGATTCGAGTCTCGTCTCCTCGTCGTCGATCAAGGATTGCAGTTCTCCCTGTTGCGCGGATACGAGATCGCCGGCTGGAATCGGCGCCGGTGTTCCGTCTTGTGCTTCCGACGGTTCCGGCTGCGGCTGCCGCGATGGCTGTGTTTCCAGTGAGTCGATGACCGCGTGCGTGTGGGTCATGGCGCGATCGGCTGCGTCGCGTAGTTCCCGGAGCTGTTGCCGGTATTCGGGTTCGCTGTTGGGCATACCGTTGGTTTCGGCGTGGTCGATGCGCAGGATGAGGTAGGCGAGGTCGTTGCTGATGGTGTCGTGCAGGCTGCAGGCTGTATCCTCGCGTTCCTGCTGGCGGCGCAGCAGATACGAGTCATGGTCACGTTGGCGCATCATGTGCAGCAGCAGGCCGGTCAATAGCGGGAAGCAGTAGAACGTGAGGTTCTGCAATGTCGCCACCAGCAGGCGGCCGCTGCTGGGTTCGACGCCGAATGTGGTGGAGATGAGCAGCATGCCGGTGGCGATCGCGCCCGACCAGGTGTCCAGGTAGGCGAGGAATCCCGTGCAGGTGATGATGACGGCAAGCGGCGTGATCATCGGCATCGCCAGCATGAGTATCTCCCCGGCCACGAGCGCCGCCCACAGGAACCATCGCGGGCGGAACATGCCGCCGATCAGACCGACGAGTATCACCAGGACCAATGCGAGATACTGCACGCTCATCGTTGAGGAGGCATCCGTCGTGGCTCGGGCTATGTATTCCGCGATGAGGGCCGCAGCCAGCAGCACGCATGCCACCGCGATGACCGGATGGTCATTATCCGAGCCAATTCGTCCGATAAGTCGGTTTACAGCAGATCGTATCTGGCGCATGCCTCCAGCACCTCCCTGCGGCTGGTCACGCCGAGCTTGTCGGCCGCGCGATGCACGTACGTGAACACGCTGCCCTTGGTAATGCCCAGTCGGGACGCGATCTCGTCGGTGGTCAAGCGTTGCGCGTACAGGCGTAGGATGTCCTTCTCACGTGTTGACAACGAGTCCTTCATGTCTTCGGATATCTTTGCCGGCACCGTATCGGACAACAGTTCATGCGCCGATGCCGCATCACGGAAGCCCAAGGCGGCCTGCGCGGCGGTTGGCTTCCCGACGGCCGTCCGCCGCACCGCGTCGGCGATGTCGGTTTTGAGCTGTTCCTTGGCGAGCAGTCCCTGCGCGCCAGCCTTGATCGCCTCCGTCCGATAGACGTCCGTCGAATACGAAGTGACGCAGATGACGCCCACCTCGCTCGTCCTGCGCCGGATGCGCCGGCACACGTCCGCGCCGGTGATGCCGCCCAACGCCATGTCCAGCACGAGCACGTCCGGCCGCGTATGCGCGTTGTGGCAGTGCTCGATCGCCACCGCCGGCGACCCCGTGCTCCACACGACGCGGAAATCCCGGGACATGGCCGCGATCATCGCACACATCGCATCCAACGCGAACGGATCATTATCCAACACGCCGATACGGATCACGCCCGCCGTCTCCGGCTCGCTTCTAAGTCCCATAAAGCCCACTGTACCGCCGGTGACCATTGGTTTCCCGGCATGAAACGGCATCGCTGTCATGCGATTGCTTGACATGACATTGCGGATGTGATGCGCGAGGGTATGTAATGCATTCAGCTGGACGGATCGGTCGCTTTGATATCGATCGGTAGAACGGCTGTCATGTTGCAAGGTTGGAGGGCGTCGCATGGATAGGTCATCTCCGAATGGGTTCCGCGTCTCCATTGCCGTGGTGTCGTTGCTGTTGGGTGTGTTGTCGTCGTTTTTTGCCTGGGCTGCGTACTGGAGCGTTCTTGATTGGCGTGGCTCGCAGTGGGGCATGTCCGATGCGCGGGCGCAGCTGGTGCTGACCGCCTCGGCGGATGCCGGGCACGGTGACGGGAAGAATCTTGAGGCGACGCGTGATCTGGCCAGGTATCTTTCCGATCACGGTATTTCCCTGTTGGAGGGTTCCGTGGGGGACGGTTGGCCGGCGATCGTATTCCAGTCGTCGGGCTCCTCCGTCGGATGGGCCGATGCGCTTCCGCGCGGATGCCGGGACATGGACAGTCGCATAGCCTGTGTGATCGAGTCGTCGTTCTCGGCCGGCCAATGGCGCGAGCATGGGGATGCCCCACTGCTGCCCCAGGGGTTTTCCGTCGGCGGTGTCGTCAGGGTTCCGGGGGCGAACGTGGGCGGCAATCTGCAGTATGTGCTCCCGTTGGGGGCGGTTCCCTTGTTTCCCGGCAGCGTGTACGTGAACACGAGCGACCCGCAGCGGCTTCGGGAGATCTCGGATCTGTTTGCGCGCTGCGGCATGGACGTGACCCGGCCGCAGGCGCAGTCGTTGTGGTCGTCCCTTGCCGGGGATTCCTTCGTGGGCATCACCTTGTTGTTCCTCGTACTGGCGTTGGTCTGCGCCTGCGTGTGCGTGACGACGATGGAGACGGCGAGGAAGGCCGACCTGCATGTCAGACGATTGTTCGGCGCCACCAGGAGACAGGTGTGGACGGGCCGGGTGCGCGGGGCCGTTGTCCCGATCGTGACGGGCGTGCTGGCGGGAACCATGTTGAGCGCCGTGCTCATCACCGTGGTGTCGGGCAGGACCGGCCTCGGCCCGGCCGTCGCGTTCGCCGCGGCCTTCACCGTTGGCACGATTCTGACGGTGCTGGTGACGGGCCTGGCCGAATGGTTCGGCATACGATCGAATGACGAGGTGGAACGATGATCCATGAACTGATGACCGGCGTCCGCATGGGATTGAGACGATGGGGATCGATCCTCGGCATCACGCTGCTCGTCGTCTTCGCGGGCAGCGTGTTCACGATGACGCTCAGCGACGTGCTGACCGAGTCCAGCGTGATCAGCGGCGAGGCCCGCTTGCGGGCCGCCGACGCGGTCACGTTCTCCCCGCAATACCTCCTGCAGTCCCCGAGCAAAACGGACCCCAAGGTCGCGGACGACCTGCAGGACATGCTGGAACAGGGCAGGGCGTACACCGCGATCATCAACAACATCGAGATCGACGATCCCGGGTTCGCCAACGGCATACCGGCCATCGTCCTGATGGGCAACGTCGACGACGTGTTCCCCCGATTGGGCTTGTGCTCCCACGCGCCCTGCGCGTCCACCGGCTACCGGGTGGACCGGGCGCAGGCGCCCGACAGCGTGCATATCGCCGGCGTCGACGTCAAGGTGTCCGGCACGCTGCCGGCCTCGGCGGCCATATTCGACCCGAACACCGCCGGCATCAACCTGGACCGGTATCTCGTCATCCGGCTCGACCCGGGCTCGTTGAACCGGCTCAACGACATCGAACTCGAAGAGGCGGTGACCAAAACGGTCATGTTCAGCCCGTCCCGGACCCAGCTCGACAGTTTCATCACGGGAAGTCGCGACGCCGGCCTGATACTCGTGCCGCACCGATTGAACACGGAACAGCCCCAACGCGACAGGGACCTCATCGTGCGCGCGCTGATGTACCTGCTCGGACTGTCCGCCTTCCTCGCGCTCACCGTCATCGTGATCATCCGGACACTGTCCGTGACCCTCGCACGGGAACGGCCGTCGATGCTCGTCCGCAGGCTCTACGGCGCCACCGCCGTAGACGAGGCGATCCGCGTCGCCGGACTCATCCTCATCATGCTGCTGCCCGCCACCGTGACACTGGCATGCTTCCAGCTGATAGGCGAACCGGTGGCCACCGCATCCCGGACGATGATCGCCGTCATCCTCGTCATGGCGATCCCGATCTGGACGATCGCCGCACGACGCGCAACCACACACATCCAATGAAAGAAGCACCGACCATGCCACAGACGACCATAGACGCCCGAAACCTGACCAAACGATACACGGACGGGCAGGCGCAGCTCCTCGCCGTGCACGACATATCCCTGCACGCCTCGGTCGGGGAGTCGATCGCCATCATGGGACCGTCCGGATGCGGCAAATCCACCCTGCTGCGCATGATCGGCCTGTCCATGAAACCCACCTCCGGCTCCCTGCTCCTGCAAGGACGCCCGGCACCGGAAAACGACAAGGACCGTTCCGCATGGCGCAACCGCATGTTCGGCTTCATCCCGCAGGACTACGCGATCCTCGAAGACGAACCGGCATGGGCCAACGTCGCCATCCCCATGGAATACGCACACCCCAAGGTCGGACGCGCCGAACGCAGGCAACGCGCCACGGCCGCACTGGAACAAGTCGGCCTCGCCGGCAAGGCACGACGCATGCCCGGGCAACTGTCCGGCGGCGAAAGGCAACGCATCGCCATCGCCCGGGCGACCGTGATGCACCCGGCCATCATCATCGCCGACGAACCCACGGCCGCACTCGACACGCACACCGCCGACACCATCATGACCATGCTCCTCGCGCAATGCAAACAAGGCACCACACTCATCCTCGCCACACACGACCCACGCGTCGCAGCCCAATGCGACACCACCCTCACCATGCGAGACGGCGCGTTCCTCTGAAAAACGGCAACGTCATGTCATGCGATCGCTTGACATGACGTTGCCTGTACCGTTGCCAACGGATTAAATGAGCCAATACCGAAAAGAAAGGAAGCCGACAACGGACACGCTGCTCATCATCGACATGCTGCCCGCGTACGGGTTGCTGTGCTGCTTACTGGTCAGCATTTGCGTCACGCTGGCGTTTCACTGGCTTGCACGTGCGTGCGAAGACCGGCGGCAACTGCGTTTCGCCGTCATCACACTGCTGATCGGCTCGCTATCCGTCGCTCTGCTCGCCGGCTGCGTGTACACCATCGCGATGCCATACGCACAACCGGACATGGTTGATTTCTACCGCACATATCGTCCCGCCGCGTTCGTGTTCCTCACTGGACTGTTCTGCGTACAGTCCGTGTTCGGCGCCGCGACCGTGCAGGCATCCCGTAATCGGCATAATACCGGCAATGGATCCGATCATGCTCACCAATGTGAACTGTCTTACCGGCATGACGATGCGCATCACTCCGGTCGAACCACGGCAGCTCACGGAAAAGGCGCGAAAGCCAGCGTCGGAGTATCCCTGTATCGTCCCCCATACCCTGAACGACGATTAAGGGCTGAATCAGGGGCGATACAGGCATGTTCCGCGATTCGGTGAACGCACACTGGAATCGTATCGGACACGGGCCGCATGGTAGGCGCAAGGCGGCGCCAGCCGCGGGGAAGAAGGCAGTATCATGGGCAATCAGCAGCATCCGCAGCGGTGTCGTACCGCACATGCTTCTGCGGAACGCGAATCCCGCAATATAGTGGATTCCGCGGGCGGCGCGCGTCCTGACAGGCAAGTCACGTTGTCCATCGTCGTGCCCTGCCATAACGAGGAGGCATGTCTGCCGTTGTTTCTGTCGGCCGCAGCACAGGCCGTTCGCGAGATCATCGCAGCATATCCCGGCACGACGGCCGAACTGGTGTTGGTCGACGACGGTTCCACGGACAGCACCGTGGCGCTGCTGCGGCAAGCGGCGGACGGGCACGCCGCCCTCCCATTCGCGATCCGCTGGCTGTCGTTGTCGCGCAATTTTGGCAAGGAAGGCGCGCTGCTCGCCGGGTTGGAGGCCGCGCGAGGCGACGTCGTGGCGGTGATGGACGCCGATTTGCAGGACCCGCCGTCGCTGCTGCCGCGCATGTTCTCGATGCTTGCCGACGACCTGACACTGGATTGCGTAGCGACGCGGCGCACCACGCGCGCGGGCGAGCCGCCGATTCGTTCCATGTGCGCACACATGTTCTACCGGCTGATGAACGCCATGTCGCCGGTCGCCGTACCCGATGGGGCGCGTGATTTCCGTATGATGCGGCGTCGGGTCGTCGATGCGTTGACGTCGCTGACCGAACGCAATCGGTTCTCCAAGGGACTGTACGCGTGGGTGGGGTTCCGTACGGCGTGGATCGACTATCCGAACACGCGCCGCGCCGCGGGCAGGTCCAGCTGGAATTTCTTCGCGTTGGTTCGTTACGCGATCGAGGGGCTGATCTCATGCTCCACGGTGCCGTTGGCCGTCGCCTCGTATATCGGGTTGTTGCTGTGCGCGGTCGCGTTCGGCGCGACCTGTTTCATCGCGGTGCGCGCGGCCATGTTCGGCGACCCGGTGGCTGGTTGGCCGTCGCTCGCGTGCATCATCACGTTCATCGGCGGACTGCAGCTGATGTGCCTGGGCATCATCGGCCGGTATCTGGCGAACACGTATCTGGAGTCCAAGCGTCGGCCGAACTACATCGTGCGTGACGGCAACATCAGCGTTCGTGATGCCGGCAATATCCGTTTCGACCATCCGGCACATGACGGGGAGATGCTGTCATGATCACGCCGAACCGCAAGACCGCCGGTCCATACGTCGAGCACGCCGGCGGACGCGCTGACGACAGCAGTGCCGGTTCCGCCGTTGCCATCCACCACTTGGTTCCCGTTCCCGTGTTGGCCGTCTGCTGTGCTTTGGCGACGACCGTGTTGAGCTGGCTGATGGGCTGCGGCCAGTCGTTGTGGTTCGACGAACAGTATTCGTTGATCCTGACGAGCCGACCCGTACGGGAGCTGATCGCGCTCACTGCCGTCGACGCGCATCCGCCGCTGTACTATCTGCTGCTCAAGGCATGGATGCCTGTAGCCGGCGACGACGTCGCACTCATGCGGATGCCGAACTGCGCATGTCTCGGCCTTGCCGTGTTCGTGCTGGTCATGCTGATGCGCGATTTGTTCGGCGACCGCGTCGCAGCGGCGTGCATGCCGATGCTCATGTGCGGCGGTTTCATGCTGCGCTACGGCTACGAGCTGCGCATGTACTCGCCGGCGATGCTATTGGCCGTGGGCGGTACGGCGATGCTGCTGCGCGCGGTCGGCGTGATTGCATCGCGCGACCGTCAACACTGCGTTGTAGATGCGGCCGAGGTCGATCGGCATGATCGACGATGTGACCGTTGCCGGTCGCACGATCGGCAACGTCGCATCGTATGGTGGGCCGCGTACGCCGTGGCTGTCACGCTCGGCATGTTGACGTTGTATCTGACCGCGTTCGTATGGTTGACGCATGCGATCTGGCTCGCCGCCCGATCGTGGCGTATGCGGAGCCCGTCCACGTGGCGATGGTTATTCGCCTATATCGCGTCGGTCACTCTGTTCTTGCCGTGGATGCCGGTGTTGCTGGGCCAGCTCGGCGGGAGCTCCGTTTTGCCTCCGGTTCGTCGGCGCTCGAACATGTCCGGCGTGGCGAACGCATTCGACATTATGCTGCTCGGTATGACGGAAAAGGAACTGCCGTCGATCGTCTCGCTGCTGGTCGCGGCCACGATGACGCTGATCGTCGGTATATTCGTCGCAGTATGGCTGTCTGCATGGCAACAGTCAGTCGGAACACTGACTTCGCGACAATCCGCCGAAGCTGCATGGCTGATCGTCATGCTGTTCGCCGTGCCGACGATGCTTCTGATGGTCTGGTCCGCTGTCAAGGAGCTGTCCAGCGGCGGCTACGGGATGTTCTCCGTACGCTATCTGAGCGTGGTCGCGCCGTTTTTCTACGTCACGCTCGTGCTGGCGTGCGTCATCGCGTATCGATTGCGCGGCCGTCGCGCGGCGATCGTCTACGTTGTGGTTCTTGCGATGCTGGTTGCGGGGACGATCGTGTACGGCGTGCGCGGCAACCATAGTTTCGACCGCAACGATACGCCCGGATCGGCCCAGCTCAGCCAACATGTCGTCTGCTCGGCCGAGCGGCCGGTCGTCGCGCAGGACGAATACACGTACATCGACGCATACTGGTACTACCGCGACTGCCCGTACTACTACTTCCTCGACGCCGATGACGTTCCCACGCGCGGCGGATACGTGCCGCTGCACGATTCGACGGCACAGTTGAGGACCATCACCGACCTTGATGCACAACAGTTCACCCTGCTGTCATGGTCCACGACGCGTCACTACGGCAGGCTCCTCGGCGACGCAGCGGGACAATGGACGCAAACCGGCATCATCACACGAGATGCCAACGCGTCCATCGCCTACCGTCGATGACATCAATGGCATATCAACGATTTGCAGCGTCCGTTGTTTTGATTGACATCATGGACAGCGATTGCGGAGCGGTGTGACATTGATGCACGCAACACTAGTGGTCGATATCTCCACTCCCATTGTCATCGACGTTAGCAATGCAATGCGTAGACCTGCTGCGGCTGATCCGACAAATAGTCTGTTTGCATAGACGCTGGTTCAACGGAGGCGGTGGACATGGAATTCAGTTGCGATGCCGAACCAATCGAGGTCGCATCTGCTATGGGCGCCTGTGGTTCCGTGTCTTCTGCCGTCGCACCGGCATCGGTCGACGGTTCAAACAATGCGCTGAGCTGCCGTTGCGTGAGCCCGAACTGTTCGCCGATTTCGCGGCGTGACATCCCGTAGTCGCGGGTGTAGTCCTGGACTAACGGTCGTGCGGTGTCCAATGCTCTGGTGAAATCGGTGAGCGCGTCGTACAGCGCCGCGGTGCGATTCTCCCGTTCCTTGAGCTGTGCCTTGTATTCTTCAAGTGATTTGCGTACCCAGTCGGCGCGTTCCTTGCGACGGTTTCCGACGGCCATTCTCGCCTCCTTTGGCTGTGTGCTCGATGTCGCAGCGTGATTATCCTTGCGTGACCATCAGCGCTGTGATGATGCGGTTCAATCGCCGGTATCGGCGTTAGGAATCGAGGTTAGTCATGGCATGTTCAGGTGGTGGTCCCGGATTGTTTTTTGAGTCAGGTCAGGGAATAGCAAGCATTGCAACCGTACGTACGGTTGCGCGGATTCCCTGTCGGTCATCCGCCGCGGGACACCCGCGACCCGATAGGCGATGGCCATGAGCTGGCAAGACTCGCACCCCAATCGCTGCCGTCGCAAGACGGTCACGTTCACTCCCGACGAGTGGGCCGAGGCGAACCGTTTCTACCAGCGGGTGAAACGATCACGCGGCGGAGTCCTGTCGTTCTCGGCCCATGCTCGCGCACTGCTGATCGACGCGCATACGGTCGTGGTCACGGTCGCGCTGGACCCCGGCATGGTTCGCGCGGACATGGCGCGTATAGGCAACAACATCAACCAGATCGCCCATGTGGCGAACGCGACAGGGCTGATCACGAGCGGCGATATGACGCGCGTGCTGGACAGCCAGCGCGAACTGACGGCGTTGCTGCTGCGCATGTGCCGGGAGCGTGACGAAGCGGTGGAGGCGGCGCGATGGCGGTCGTCAACATGAGTCAGATCACCGTCACTCTGCACAAGGCGATCGCCTATATCGCCAATCCCGATAAGACCGAGCATGGCGCTTTGGTCTCGGCGAACTTCAGCGACGATGCAACGAACCCTGCGGAATTGGCGCGGCGCATGATGGACACGGTCGAACAGTCGGTCGGCGGGAATCGAGCCAACGGCGTGATTGCGCATCATGTGATCCAATCGTTCAGTCCAGAGGACAGTCGACGCATGACCGCGCGGGAACTGCACGAATTGGGTGTGCGGTTCGCCGATGCGTTCACCGGCGGCGAATACCGGTACGTGATCGCCACGCACGTCGATCGCGGACACACGCATAACCACATCATCATCTGTGCAACCAGTGACGTGACATTCCATAAGATGCGCACCAAACCGGGAGCGACGATACGCAGACTGCGCGAGATCAGCGACCGGCTGTGCCGGGAAACCGGACTGAACGTGCTGCCCGAACTGAAACCGGCGCGAGAGCGACGCCGTCATGGCGTGAGCTTCGCGGAACTGTATGCGTCGGCGAAAGGCGACGCGATCAAGGATCGTATTCGCGCCGCGATCGACACGGCCGCAGGCGCCTCCACCGATTTCGATTCGTTCGCACGCGAGTTGAACAGCGCCGGCGTGACGGTCGTCGTGCGCGGCCGGCACTTGACGTTCACGGACATGGCGAGCGGGCTGCGTGTACGCGACGTGAAACTGGGACGCGCCTACGACGAGCCGAACGTTATGGCCCGCATCGGCCGGCATACGGTCATGCCGATCAGCTTCAACCGTCGGATGATCGCCGAACAAACCGACAACGCGGTACGCGTATGGCTGCCCGGCACGAGACGACGACTGCTGATTACGATTCCGTTGACGCGGATCGTGCGCGACGGGGACACGTATCGCGCGTACCTGCCGGCGGCATCGCAGCAGGTCGTCACGGGCCGGCGAGGCCGTTACGTCAAGCAGGTGCGTGCGGAAGACCTGTACGGGTACTTCTCCCGTCCGCCCATGCTGCTGGAGCCAGTCGTACGCGAGCGGATGCCGGTCACGGTCGGCAAATCGGATGCGCAGCGCTGCTGGTACGCGATGCAGGCACGTCGACTCGATGAACTGCACCAGCTGGCAAATGAGCTGAATACGGCCAGTCGTCTCGTCGCCGATGGCACCACAGTGGACGATGCGATCGCCGGAACGATGCGTCGCATCGAGGCCGAGCGGGAAGCGTTTCAGGCGGAGTTGGTCGCGGTCTGCGACACGGCCGAAACGGACGGCGACGAACCGCCGTCGGACAAGGCGGTTGTTGAACTGCGGGAGCGTGAACGCAGACTCGATGAGTTGGCTCGCGAACTGGACACGTTGCGTCGCGTGCGTGCTCAGGCTCGGCATGTCAAGCAGCGGCGGCATATCCGCCAACCCGAATAGACGACGGTTCATACACGGAAAGGATCAACGATGATCGAGGAACGATTGGAAGACACCGGCAGACAGATCGCTATGGGAGTCGGTCGCGCCGGCGGCGGTCTCGCGCTGCGGGTCGGCGAGAAGACCGCCGGCTGGTTTCTGCGATTGGGCGGACGTAGCTTGTCGGCAATGCGCGGCGTGATACGGAGAGGCCGCGATACCGGGCGGATGAGCGAGAAACGATTGCAACGCCTGACCGGCGGCGATATTCATGCGATCGAGTTGGAGCGGCATCAGGTGCGTGCAGTGGTACGCAGTCTGCGTCGCGCGGGCGTGCGGTATTCGGTGGAGCGTGATAGTCAGTCAACGTGGATTCATTTCGAGGGGCGTGATCTCGATCATGTGACGCACGCGGTACGACGTGCACTGCAGGATGTCGGCTATGAGCTGCGGATCGACGGCCGGAGGCCGGTCGAACAACTCGGGAGCAAGGATACGCAGGTGCAGCCGGCAACGGACCCAGGCCGGGATGAACCGCGGGAGCCTACACCGGTGAAACCCGAACAATCATCACCAACGCTTTCCGATGCCGCTCAGTCAGGATCGCGTGTCCCGACCGCAACGGCCGAGCGGTGTGACGAGGCATCCCCGGCAGTCACGGCGGAACAATCCGCACGGCCGATATCGGACGATGAGCAGCCGCCGCAAACCCCGGCCGTATCATCACCGGCTGCACATGGCGAGACTACGACCACTGCTGATGAGGCCAATCGCCGGACCGTGCCAGAACATGCTCCATCGGAACCGCGTGCACCGGTTTCGCCGAAGCCGACGGTGCGATGTGGGGAACGGAAAGTCAGCCGGCGTGACACGCTCGCGGAACTCCGTGCACGGATCGAACGCAAGCTCACCGGCAAGCCGGTGCAACCGGTCGCGACGCGGAAACCTAACCGTTCTCAGAGCAGATAGGGGTTTTCAGGATGGGAACGAAACGATACATGATCGTACGCGGCGAACTCCTCGCCGACCCGGTGTTCACGATCTCCGCCACGGGCAGCGAACTGGTGCAGCTGAGGGTCGGCGTGCGCATGCCGAGCGGTTTGGCCGAGCCAGTAATCATACAAGGCGGCTCCGTGATGCCCGCGTACTGTAAGGCGCAACAACTGGAACAAGGCGACCTGATCGTGGCAAGCGGCTGGACCGACGCCGGCAACACATCCCACGACATCGTCCACACTGAAGTTCGGGTGAACGCGGACATGATCGCCGCTTCCACGTCAATGAACTGGAAGGAACCGTCATGATCGAGCGGAACATGTCAATGACGCTCACACGGCTTGACCGACTGATGTGCGGGGAGCACGAGGCATCCAGCATTGAATGGCACGGAACGAACATGCTCGTCATCGATTGTGTGGATAACTCTGTGGATAACCTTTGTGGGGTGGCATCTGCGTCAGGCGAAACAATGACGGAAAATACGGGTGCCGGCTCATCGAACGGCGGCCGTCGGATCTCAGTCACACCACTCGAAACCACAGAACCGCTGCCGAATGCGACGGAGTCTCAGGCCGCATCTCGGTCGGATCGGGATACGACGCCGTTTACCCGTGAGATGGTGCTGGAATCACTAAGGCGTCGCACCGATGAGCGGCTACAGCGCAAACAGTCGGAGCAGCGTGCACGACTAATGGAAGGCGCGGTGCGATGAAACGTTTCCCTGTAATCTGTCTGACGATATTGTCCGCCTGCCTGCTGTTCTATCTCGGTAATCGCGTGTGCCTGCAAGTGCGCGGCGACATGACGGCCGGTCTGTCCGTCAGCGAGATCATCGACCGGATGTTCATCGGGATAGCGGAGCGCCCGCTGTTTCTGTCCCTGCATCAGACCGATCTTATTGCCGGACTGGGCGCGGTCGCCGCCGTTGGATTGGCGTGGCTGTACCGGTGGTCGATGCGACGTGACCTTCGCGAGGGTGAGGAGCACGGCTCGGCCAAATGGGGCGCGCCGGCCGACATCAAACCGTTCCGGCAAGGCGGCCGGAGAGACCTGCTGATGACCGCGACGGAATCACTGGGTATTGATGGGCGGGTGACGAAACGCAACCTGAACGTGCTGGCGATCGGCTCGTCCGGTTCCGGTAAGACCCGACGGTATGTGCTGCCGAACCTGCGGCAGGCGAACATGTCGTATGCGATCACCGATCCCAAAGGCGAGATACAGGATGAGGTCGGTGAGCTGCTGCGCGGCAAGGGCTATGCGATCCATTGTCTGAATCTCATCGATCTTGAACGTTCCGACCGGTTCAATCCGATGCGCTATCTCAATCCGTCAGACCCAGAAGCCGGCATTCTGCGTCTGACGGAAAACATCATCACGAACACGGCCGGCGACAACAGGCAGCCCGGCAACGGCGACGGGTTCTGGGAACGCGCCGAACGCAACCTGTTGAACGCGCTCATCGCATGGGTGCGGTTCTCCGAGGACGAGCCGGATCTGAACCGGGTCACGGACATGCTCGACCGGATGGAAGCCAGCGAAGCGGACGAAGCCATGCAATCCGATGTGGATCTCATGTTCGACGCGGCGCGTGAGCTCGTCGCCGAATACCATGCAAACCCTGGCCGGCATGACGCCGAATCACGGCAGACGCTGGAGGGCCTGGACTTCGCCGCACGCCAGTACCGCAAATTCCAGCAGGGTGCGGGAGAGACGAAGAAGTCGATCATCATCTCACTGGGCGTCAGGCTCGCCCCATTGCAGGTCGGCAGCGTGCGACGCATCCTGTCCGGCGACGACATGCGGCTGGACGAGATCGCTTTGCGGCCGACCGCCGTGTTCCTTGCCCTGCCGGATACGGAGAACACGTTCTCGTTCCTTGCGGCGATCCTCTACCAATGCCTGTTCGAGTCCAACGTGTATCAGGCCGATCATGCGAACGTCTCCGACTGTTCGGCGCGGCGATTGCCGGTGCACTGCTTCCTTGACGAGTTCGCGAACGTCGGTCGCATCCCGAACTTCCAGAGGCTCATCGCCACCATCCGCAGCAGGAACATCTCCTGCTCGGTCATCATCCAGAACTATGCGCAGGGCAAGGCCATGTACCGCGACGATTGGGAGACCATCGTCGGCAACTGCGACTCGATGCTCTTCCTCGGCGGCACCGAAACCAGCACGCTCGAATGGGTGTCCAAACGATTGGGCTCCCAGACCATCGACGTGATGGACGACAGTGAAAGCAAGGGCGTCAACGGCTCGTACAGCGTGAGCTGGCGGCGCACCAAGCGCGAGCTCATGCAGCCCGACGAGCTCGGCCTGCTGCCCACCGACGAGTGCATCTACATCCTGCGCGGCGTCCGCCCGTTCCGCAGTCGCAAGATACCGATGTGACTTGCCCCGGCGCAGCGTGACAAGCGGACGCGCCAGTAGTGTTTCTTTGATTCTTTGTTTCTTTACATACATAAATACAGAAAAACTACTGGCCGGCACACTCTATCGGCAGTCGTACGGTGACGGTCAAGCCTCCGTGCGGGTTGGCGTGCAGGTTCATGGTGCCGTGGTGGAGTCGGACGATTTCGTCGCAGATGGATAGGCCGAGCCCGTGGTTGGGTGTGCCGTGTCGGTTGCTGATTCTGCTGTCCGGGCCGCGGTTGAACGTGGCGAGCAGTTCCATCGGGTCGATCCGGGTGAGGTCTTTGCCGGTGTTGGCGATGGTGAGCGTCGCATAGTCGCCGTCGTTGTCGTCACGGCTGGTTGCGGTGGTGATGTCGATGCTGCCGCCGGGTATGTTGTGTTGCGCGGCGTTGAGGATGAGGTTCGTGGCCAGTTGGCTGATGAGCATGCGGTCCGCCGATAGTGTTGCGGGCATGAGCGATGTCGTTACCGTCAGTGGGGCAAGGGCGTCGTGTTCCCTGTCGAGAACGTCCGAGACGATGTCGGCGAGATCGATGCGGGTGAGGTCCGCGTGGTCGAGGTGTTGGATGCGGGCGAGTTCGAGGAGCCGGAGCACGAGCGCCGTTCCGCTGCGGTTGGCGTCGAGCGCCTTACGCACGAATGGTCGGGTCGCATCGTCGAACAGTCCCGCGTCGAGTGGTATTTCGAGGGCGGCCGAGGTGGCGGCGAGCGGGTTCTTCAGTTCGTGGGATGCGTTGGCGATGAACTGTTGCTCCCGTTCGATGGAGTCGTTCAGGTCGTGGAGCATGGCGTTGTAGGCGTTGGCTATGGTCGTGGCCTCGTCGTTGCGTTCCGGGATGCTGACGGCGTGGCGTGCGGCCAGTGGCCCGTCCGCGTTCGTGATCTGCTTGGCCACCGTGTTGATGCGTTTCTGGCTGTTGGTGGCTATGGTCCAAGTGAGGATGGCCGCCAGCACGCCGAACGTGAGGATCGGCGCGATGGTCGTGGCGAGCATGAGATCACGCGTCCGGTTGTCGCCCGCCGTTGCCTTGAGCGACAGTCCGTCTCTTCTGTCCTGGTTGACGTGAATGGACGTGTAGCCGGAATCGTCGCCGTCGGGATCGTGCGATGACGGCTGGCGGAGCGACTCGTCCGCGGTGTCGGAGTCCATGCTCGTGTCGATGCCGCCGACCGTTATGGTGGACAGTTGCCGGTCCACGATGAGGAACGTGCCGGTGGTGACGGCGGCCGTCAGCAGCAGGAACGCGATGACGATCGTGGCGGTCAGACGGCTTCGCGTCGACCATTGCGAGGGGCGGAGAATACGCGGCCGTGGCTCGCGTGTGGTGTGCTGCCGGCTCATGATATGCGGTATCCCTGTCCGGGTATGGTCTCGATGAGGTTCGGGTCGCCGATCTTGGACCGTAGCGTGTACACGGTGCTTTTGACGATGCTTTTCGCATGCGCGTGGTCGTCCTGCCAGACCTCGTCGTACAGCCGATCGACGCCGACCACCGCGCCGTGCGCCTCCACCAGCATGCGCAGCACGGCGAGCTCGCGTTGGCCGAATCGCAACGGTTCGCCGTCCATGCTGATGTCGCCGGTGTGGAAATCGACCCGGAAGCCGCCTCGCACGAACGGTCCTGTATCGGCCAGGCCGAGCCGGCGTTGGACGGCTTCGACGCGGGCGAGCAGTTCCGCGTACGCGAACGGCTTGGTCAGGTAATCGTCCGCGCCCAGTCCCAGGCCTTGCACGATGTCGTCGGTGCGGGCGGCTGCGGTGAGCATGAGGATGTGAACGGGGTCATGTCGCGCCCGCAGCCGCCGGCAGATCTCGTCGCCGTGCACGCCGGGCAGGTCACGGTCGAGGATCAGCAGATCCCACCGGCTGCCGTCCAGTTCGTCGATCGCGTCACGTCCGTCGTAGATGACCGTCGTGTCGAAGCCCTTCATGCGCAGGCCCATGCCGACCACGTCGGCGAGGTTCACGTTGTCTTCGACGACCAGCACGCGCATCGACGTCTCCTTTCCGGTTGGTTGGCTGCGGCACATCATATCGGCCGCGGCGAACGAGGTCGGGAATCGGTCAAAAACGGTCGGAACCGGGTCGAAACCGCCAAAACCCCTCGAACCGGCTCATATGGTGTGTTCCCGTCAAGTCAATGTTCAAAATGAAAGGAGCGCGTCATGCTGTCACAAGATGCGTTGCGCGTGATTGCCGCCGCCGGTGTGTTGTCGGTGGTGTTGGGTTTGGGGGCGTGTTCGATGCCGGGTTCCGGGAATGCCGGCTCGTCGGATGGGGGTTCCTCCTCGTCTTCGTCGTCTTCCGGATCGTCGTCGTATGAGGCGGAGTTGAAGCAGGCGTTGCAGTCGGCGTCGAGTGATTTCGAGCGCGGGGTGTTGGAGCGTGCGGTCAAGGCGGGCAGGATCAGCGAGTCGGATTACCGCGAGGCGAACGAGAAGTACCAGGAGTGCATGGCCGCCAAGGGCGATGACGTGGAGTTCGACACGGACCAGTCCACCGGGTTGATGCAGGAGCACATGAACACGGACGATAATTACGATTCGGCCAAGGCGAACGAGGACAGCATGGCGTGCGCGAAGGGCACGAACCTGCAGATCCGCGACCTGTACGAGCGGATGGTGCAGAACCCGTCGAACGCGGACGAGATCGAACTGGTCGTGGGTTGTCTGAAACGACGCAAGCTGGTGCCTGATTCGTTCACGAAGCAGGATTACCTGACCGAGATGGGCAAGCCCGAGGGGTCGTCGAAGCTGGACACGTCGTCGGACGCGTTCTCCCAGTGCCTGGCGAACCCGGGCAAGTAGAGAGGAGGGATGTTGCTCGTGTTTCGATCGGGAAAGAACAGCGCCCGCACGCGTCGGCGGGTGAACGGCGCGGGGTTCGTGGCGGCGTGCATGGCCGCGTGTCTGGCGGCGGGCATGGGCCTGGCCGTGGGGTTGGAGCGGACGGTGACGCCGCCGTCCCTGTCGGCTTCCACGGATGCGGGGAGTCTCAGGTTGGGGTCGGAGGAGTTCGACGACGCGCGTTCCCTGAACGTGGACGTGACGGCGTCGCCGGCCAGCGGGGTCGCGTTCCCGGTGTCGGGCAGGGTCACGTTCGCGTCGTGTCCCGCGGACGGGGTGGTGCGTTCGGGCTCGCACGAGTACGACGTGGACGGCACGCCTCTGGTGAGCCTGCACACGGACACGCCCCTGTATCGTGATCTGGCGTACGGGGACAAGGGCGACGACGTGACGGCGTTGCAGGACGAGCTGGCCGCGCTCGGCTACGGCGGCTCCCGGTCGGGCGTGTTCGACTGGGCCACGTGGGACGCGTGGCGGCGCCTGTACGCGGCGAACGCCGGCACGGCTACGGCGACGGCCAAAGTCCAGCAGGGCGCGTTCTCCCGCGCGTTGGCGGTGTGGATGCCCGCGCAGGCGATGAGCGTGTCGTGCGCGGCGTCGCTGGGTTCGACTGTGACCGGCGATTCGACGGATTCGCCCGCGTTCCGCAGCCTGGCCGGGGTCGCGTCGGTCAAGGCCGCGTCCCTGCCGGACGGCCGCATCCAGGGCGATCGCGTGGTCGAGATCAACGGCAGGGACTATCCCATCGGCGACGACGGCATCGTGTCGGACACGGCCGCGTTGCAGGCGATGGCGGGATGGTCCACGTACACGGGCGCGCGCAAGGACGGCGAGGACACTACGAGCGTGACCGTGACCTACAAGCTCAAAAAGCCGATCGGCGTGTACTCGGTGCCCGCGTCCGCCCTCACCGGGCTCAAGGGCAGCGACGGATGCGTGGTGGCGACCGACGGCACGAGCGTCAAGGCGCACGTGGCCGGCAGCTCGTTGGGCCGCACGCTGGTCACGATCGACGGCAAGGCTCCCGCGCGCATCAAGGCCGATCCGGGACAGGCGGCGTGCGATGCGCGTTGACCTCGACCACGTCGGCCACCGGTACGCCGACGGTCCGCTCCTGTTCCACGATCTGACCGCGAGCCTCGTGCCCGGGCACGTGTACGCGTTGACCGGGCCGAGCGGCGCGGGCAAGTCCACGCTGCTCGGCATCATCGCCGGCTGGACCACGCCCGCCGAAGGCCAAGTGACCCGACAGGGCATCGACTCGATGCGCTGGATCTTCCAGAACCCGCACGGCGTGGCCCAACGCACCGCGATCGACCACGTCAGCCTGCCCCTGCTCGCCAAGGGGCTCCCGCGCCGCAAGGCCGAGGAACAGGCGCGCACGCTCATGGACCGGTTCAACCTGACCCGGGTTGCCGACCGCAGGTTCGCGGAACTGTCCGGCGGCGAGGCCCAGCGCCTCATGCTCGCCCGCGCGTTCGCGGCCCAACCCTCGCTCATGCTCGTGGACGAGCCCACCGCCCAGCTCGACATGCACACCGCGGCCACGGTCAGCGAATCACTCTCCCGCATCGCCCGCAACGACACGATCGTCGTGGTCTCCACCCACGACCCGAACACGCGCGACGCGTGCACCGACATCATCGACCTGAAGAACTACCAATGAACCACACCACGATGAAAGCAACCTCCGTCATCTCCGAGGCATGGCGCTCCATCACCAGCGGCGCCACCCGCCTCGCCCCGGCCGTTCTCGCCCTGGCCCTGACCGCCGCCGGCATGGGCGTCATGGACATCGCCGCCGGCTCGGCCATCCTTAATCAGGCAAGCGCATACCGGCAATCCGGGGCCGACATCCTCGTGCTCAACGCGCCCGACGGCATCGACGCGGCATCCTGCGAACGTCTCACCAGCCTCACAGGCGTCCAGGCCGCAGGCGCGATCCGCACGACGGACCCGCTCACCCTCGCGGCCCTGCCCGACACCACCACGCCCCTCTACCAGATCACCCCGGGACTGGCCAGACTCCTCGACACGAAACAGGACACGAACACGACCGGGCTGATCGCCTCCCAACAAGTCGCCGAAACGCTCGGCACCTCCGCCGGCGGCACGATCGGCCTCGCCGACGGGCGCACCGCGCACGTCAAGGGCGTCTACCAATACCCCGACGACGGACGCACCCCCGGATACGCGTACGCGCTCATGGAGGAAACACCCGCCACCGGCACGTTCGACGCCTGCTGGGCCAAGACCTGGCCGCAAACCAGCCAGACCCGCAACGCCCTCTGGTCCACCCTCACCCCGAACGCGAAAACCACCGGCGATGACACACCCACCCTCGGCCAGCTCAACACCACCAAAGGCGACGGCTTCGACGGACAAACCCTCTACCGGCAACGCTCCACACGCATCCTGCCCGCCTGCGGCGCGCTCATCGCCCTCGCCATCGGATACCTCCTCATACGCGGACGCCGGCTCGAAATCGCCTCCGCACTGCACTGCGGCGTCCCCAAACCCGCACTCGCCACGCAAATCATCATCGAAACCGGCATCACCATCCTGCTCGCCACCGCCATCAGCCTGCCCATCGACATGACCGCCGCCAGACTCCTCATCGACACCACCGACCGAACCGCCATCACCCTCAACGCCATACAAACCACCATCACCACCAACACCGCCTACCTACTCGCCACCACCATCACCGCCCTCCACATCAAAGAACGACACCTTTTCACCTACTTCAAAGAACGCTGACAAGTTAGGGTTCCGGAACCTCCCCCAGTGAACTCGTCCCGCCACGCCGATTTTTGGATTGTCTGGCGGAGATGTGTATCTTAGTGCTGTTGCCCCTTTAGCTCAACGGTTAGAGCAGCATCCTTTTAAGTTGTGGGTTGTGGGTTCGAATCCCACAGGGGGCACAGCTTAGTCCTTGGAATCTCAACGATTCCAAGGACTTTCTGTTTGCTGGGCTGTACCCCTTTACTGATTTCGGTGATTCTGCTCATCGAGAACACCGTTCGTGTATTCAAGATGAGATATTGCTTCCTCTTTCAGGAGTTTATCGCTTGATATGATCTCGTTCTTCTCTCTTAGCAATTCCCAGGGGAAGATACTGTATCTATGATCCGGTTCCGTATATTCCGGCAACTTGGGCCTTTCGAACTCAGACAATCCGAAGTCCCGTGTGTTTGTTTTTTCGACCTCCGCAGAAATCAAGGTTGCATAATTCCAGAAGACCTGATCGGATTCCCAGCGTGAATATGCGGTAGATACCTGAAATATCAGCGTGCCCGTCACACAGACATATGCTAAAGCAATAATTGATGCTATCCGAATAATTCCTCTGCGATTCATGTCTATCGCACCTTCCCTAGTTTTACCTTTTCGACCGCGACAGTGTTGTAGAGCGCGCTACAACATGTCACCTTACCGCCCCGAATGCCACATCTACGGCTGCGTCAGCTCGAACGGTGCTGAATCTGTTGCTTCGCGGCACTTTCTCACGATCAAGGTCGATGATTTAAATAAATTTTCCCCGGAATTGCAACGATTCTTGACCAGAATGGTCTCTGATGAAGTCCATCAATTAAATAAATGGATCGTTGATTCTTCAACCCGTGACTCGCTTACTCTCCATCATTGCGGTAGTAGAACGGTAAGTAGCGGGCCGTTCTACGGGAGCCGGCGGTGGCGGGGTCTTGGAAGATGAGTCCCTGTTCCACGGTTGTGGCGATCAGTTGAGAGATCAGCGCCGATTTGCCTTGCGGCAATCCGAAACGGGTCCGCAACGACGCATTGGTCAAGTACTCGTTTTTAGCGGCCTGTAGACAGCAGTGCAGATAGGCGGCGTTGATCCGCTCCTTCATGCCCATGTCATTGAATCGGCTTTTCTTTAATGAGACGGTGGTGCTGCGGCTCTTGACGATGAACTCCGGGGCGTCGGTCTGCTGCCCTTCAATGTTTTCCAAGGCTCGGTCGATGCCGCTGCCGCGTTTCTCGCAGATGTGCATCATGCGTAATGCTTCGGCAAGACTTTCGTTGCGTTCGTAAACCTCGTCCACGAACCTGTTCACCGGGATTTCGGGAAGGCCGGGGTTGGAGACGGTGATGCGATGATCACTGACTGTCACGTCGATGCCGCCATGTTCGTCGAAGTCCTGATGTACGCAGGCGTTCGCGACAATCTCACGTATCGCCACCTCGGGGAAATCCCGATGCTCATTGCGTAACCCTTCCTCAAAGGTCTCGCTAGTCGGTAGCAGGGCATTGATCTGTTCGATCACGTCGGAGAACACGAGAGCATACCCTTTGTCGTAAATTCGGTCAAACGACATGTCTGTGATTGACGAGCCACGCAGACGCATCACCCTGATGGTGTGATACTCCACATCAGGAAAGTCACGAAGGGAACGGGCTAGCGTGACTGCGCCGAGACGACGGATATAGAACAATCTTGAATCGAAGGCTGCACGTTCCACGAAATGCAGACGTAGAAAGTCTCGGATCTGGCTTTCTTCATTCGGCAGCCTGGTTCCGGTCAGCTCGTAATAGCGTTCCACCGCAAGTAGTGAAGCCACTTCGCTCCACGTTCTTGCCCCGGGCTCGTTCTCGTCCAGAAAGCTCGGAGCGGCCTCGTTGAGCAGCTCGCGCAACCGTTCAGGGCTCATGAATTCGAGAGATTCGCCGTTTCTCATCCAGTACTGTCCGTCAAAGGAAGTCGGATGGCCGACAATGGAACGCGGAATATGCAGAATCAGCACGCGCAAACCATTAGCATCGACCGTCTCGAATGTGCAACGGATACCGAGCCGGTTGTAAATGTCACGTTCCGTCTTGGCAGTATCGGGAAACGCCTGTGTTCCCACGATCTCCTTGCCGTCAGTGACGCCGAACACCATCTCGCCGCCGCCCTCGCAGCTTAACGCGCAGCAGTACTTCATAAGCTTGTCGGAATCGAACTGCTTCGACGCTGTCTTGAACTCAAGACGACGAGATTCGCTGCCGGAAAGGAACTGACGAAGCCCATCAATGCCGGAAACAGTCATCGGAGTCTACCGCCTTAAATAAAGAAACCTTGGAAAATCAACGTTTTCTCAACGAGGAACGCTCTTGACAGTCTACCAGCTTAAATAAAACTCTCGGTCCTACTACGGAATCGGACAATGGGCAACCTCCTACTGTCATAATCTGGAAATGAGCAAGCCGTCGGCATATCGGGGATATGCCGACGGTCTGGATTGATTGGCTTGCGTTGGCGTAGGGTCGGGAATAACCACTTGCGTTGGCATAGAACGTGACGGTTGGTGCCGGGTTGGGACGCGGGGTTACGTTCGCGTTTGCATGTGATCCCGTGCCTGCTGTCAGAGGCTGCCGTCCCGGTTGGGTAGGCGATCTGTTTGCTGGCCGGGAACGTTCCACGAGGGCGCCGGCTGCGGCGTGGACGGCTGGTACTGCGGCTGCGTCGGTGCCGTCGCCTGTTGCTGCGTGGACTGCTGTTGTGCGGACTGCCGTTCGCGTTCCTCTTGCTCGCGTTGTTCCCGCTGCCGTTCCTCTTCCGCAGCTTTCGTCTGCTGCACGTCGACCGTCGCGGCGAGGTCGGCGATCTGGCGTGCGGCTGCGATGGCATCGGCCAGGTTTTCCTCGGTGATGGTCTTGTCGCGCCATGTGTCGGCAAGCCGGTCGAGTCGTGCATGTTCGTCGGATTCCGGTGCTGCGCGCAGCTTGTCGGCTCGGCCGATCGCTTCGCCGAGGGTCTTGGACGTCTGACTGGTCGTGTCGTCTAGCGCTGTAGCGTATGAGGTTTCCAGTTGTTTGGTGAATGCTTCCATGCGTTCGATGTCCTGATCGTCCATAGCCTGTTCGAGCTGGCTGGGGTTGATCTGATCGGCGATGGGACTGCGCTTGACGCGTTCGAGCAGCGCCTTCGCGATCGTCATTGCATCCTGCAGGCGTTCCGCTTGTTTGCGATCCTCTTCCGCCTGCACTGGCTGTTGAATGGTCGGCTCGGCATGATTCGTCGCGGTGATGACGCGAACTCCCGCGATTACGCCGCCGACCAGTAGCAGGACGGCCAATCCTGCTACCGCCGGTTTGACGGTGTTTCCCGAGAATCGTGACATGAATCGACCGCCGTCGGCATCGGCATGACCGTCATCGTCTTCGTCATTGTTGCGGTCGTTGCGTTCGGTCGGTCCGAGGTTCAGAGGCATGGCATCGTCTGCATTATGGGTGATGTTGGCCGTGGAGCCTTCGCATCGTCGCGGCGGAGCATCCAAACTGAGAACTTGGGTCGCGCTTGGATCGTCGTCGGCGATGGCGGGGAAGCTGGACGGGCCGAGGTTGAACAGTTCACCGGTCATGATCTTGTTCCTTTCCGTGACGTGCGGCCGGCTACATGGCGTCGGTGTCGGGAACGTAGGCGCGTTCCCTGTCGTGGCTGATGATCTTGCTGGCCTTGTAGCCGTCGCGGTCGAAGTCCGCGTAGTAGACCTCCCAGATCACGCCGGACTCGGTCTCGACCACGCATGCGGCCGCGTCGTCGTTGATGGCGACCTTCACGTAGCCGTTGCCAAGCGAGCCGGCGTCGTCGTGGCGTATGCGTTCGACCGGTATCTGCAGGCCTTCCGCATCCTCGGTGAACAGGTCGCTCAGGTTCCGGCCGCGGTCGTCCCGGTCGGAAACGTACGCCTGCACGGCGAGCGGCGCCATCAGCACGCACGCTTCGTCCGTACGATAGACGTCGATCCTCCGCCCGTTGACCGTCGTATCCGATTTCGGTTCGACCGTCCGGTTTTGATCGTCGCGCACGATGATCGGGACGACCGCATGCCGTGCGGGCATGAGCGTGCGCAGACATGCCGCGCCGAGCAGGATAATGGGAATGAGCGCGACCGTGACGATGATGATCAGATTGCGTTTGGGGTCTCGATTGTTCATGGATGCTCCTTTGCGTGATGTGGTCCGGTCAGTGGATGAAGTCGATGTTCGCCCGGTTGTCCGCGAGCTGTTGCGAGGTGAGCGTGCGCAGGGTGACGCGGGCCGCTGCGGCTCCGCTTTCGGAGATGATGATGTCGCCGTCTTCGTTGACCTCCTCGACGATGGCGACGTGCCCGTAGTAATCGTCCGCGCCGAGCGTGCCCGCTTGGAAGACCATGACGTCTCCGGGGCGGGGAGCCTTGTCGATCGGATAGCCGAATCGTTCGGCACTGGCGCGCCACATGCGCCCGTCGCCCATCCACGGGTCGACGGGCTTGCCGATCTGCTCTCGTCGGGACGCGGCCCACCATGTGCACTGCCAGCGCTCGTACGAGGTGATTGCGGGCAGGTCCATCGCGTCCACGTTCACGGCCGTATCGTCACCGTTCATGACCAATGGCGGTTCCAGCGAGCCGATCACGCTGCCGGTGACGAAACAGTCGCCGCCGGTGCAGCCCTGCTGCGTGGCGTTGAAGCCGGGCAGCCATGACAGGAGCGCCATGAGCGTCGCGAGCACCATGATCGCGGCCGTCGCCAATAGGAACACCGGCATGCCGACTGTGCCCGTCACGGCCGAAACGACGGATGCCATGATTCTGCGCGAGCCTTCGACGGCCGCCCGCATGAGATTGGACAAGCCGTCCGCCGCCTTCGCCACTCCCTTGGCGGTATTTCTGGTGCCACGCGTCGCGGAACCCGTGGAGCCGGGCGTGAATCTGGACAATGGCGACGCGAAACGTATGCCTCCGGCCGTTCCGTTCGCCGTGTTCCCTGCACGGCGTATCCCGCCTGTTCCGGATTGCGCAAGCCGGCGCGCGACACCGTGGGTGCTGCCGGCCGGCGTGCTCAGCGTGGCAGTGGGGCTCGAAGCCGTGCCGGATGGCGACGTGACGGGCGTATGACGAGCCGGACCGTTCACGATCTGTCCACCGTTTGCCGGTTCCGCGAAGACGTCCACGGTCGGCTTGGCATCGGCAATATCGTCCAATGGCTCCTCCACGGTCATCGGTCGCCGGCTGTGTCGCCCGCCGCGCATGCCGGCGTTTGGCACCAGACGGGCGGCGGAACGCAGCTCTTGCCCGACGTCAAGGATCGCGTCGCCCAGGCCGGTGTCGTCTTCCCCATGCTCGTCCGTTGTCCCTGTCGCGGTTTGCATGGTGCTGCGGCCGAGTGCGGCGGCGTCGCCGGCGAGTCTGACCGTGGTCGAGCGCAGTCGGCTCGTCAGTCCTTCGCCTTCGCGGATGCGGCCGGTGTATGAGGTGAGCTTGTCGGCGGTGCCGGTCTGCCGCGAATCGATGAGTTCGGTCATCAGGTCTCCCCGAATTTCGTGGTGAACAGCCGGTAGAGCGTGGAATCGGTCGGGATGCGCCCGTCGAACGGGATGAATGCCTCGCCGGCTTTAAGCAGTCCCTCGCCGGGGCGTGCGCCGTCCAACCGTTCCTTCAGTTCGGGCGACAGATGCCACATGTCGGCCAGTTTCGCCGCGTCGGTGGGCGTCTGGTTCATGAGCAGCAGGAACGCGGAGTTGGCGAGCATGAACCGCGCTTCCTTGCTGGCGAGCAGTTCCTCGATGTTCTGGGTGATGCCGGTCATGCCGAGCCCCCATTTGCGGGCTCGTTTGAACATGTCCAGGAACTGTTCGGACGCGTACCTGTTGGAGAACATGCGGTGGAACTCGTCCACGTAGATCCAGGTGCGTCTGTTCGCCTTTCGGTTGCGGGCGACCCGGTTCCACAGATGGTCGAGCACGACCATCATCCCGAACGTTTTCAATTCGCCTTCCAGCGCGGCCACGTCGAACACGGTGAACCGGTTGGACGTGTCCACGGTGGTCTGCCCGGCGAACCCGGACAGGCTGCCGAGCGTGTACGATTCGAGGCTCAACGCCAGTCCCCGCGCCTCCGGCTCGTTGCTGGCCGCGAGCCTTCGGTGCAGGTCGGCCAGGGTGGGTTGCGGCAGGGCGGGATTGTTGCGGTATTCGCGGTACAGCCCCAGCGCGCACCGGTCCACGATGGAGCGTTCCGCGGCGTCCAAGCCGTCGGAGCCGCCGATGAGCGCACCGATCATGGAGATGACCGCGTTCGCCTTCGTGCGGATAGGGTCGCCGTCCAGCGTGGCGTCGAGCGTGATGTCCATCGGGTTGATGCGATCGGTTGAACCGGCGCTGACGATCACCCTCGCGCCGTGCAGCGCGTCGCACAAGGGCGCGTATTCGTGTTCGGGGTCGACGATAATCAGATCGTCGTCGGGACGGGACAGGAACAAGGCTGTCATTTCGGCCTTCGCGGCCTGCGATTTGCCGCTTCCGGTGGTGCCGAGCACGAACCCATTCGCGTTGATCGTGGTACGGGTGCGGTCGACCATGAGCGCATTGCCGCTGCGCGCGTTGACCCCGTAGAACACGCCGTGCTCGTCCATGATCTCCTGATTCGTGAAAGGCATCATGATCGCGGCGCCGCTCGTGGTCAGCGTGCGTCGCATCGGCAGCGGGTTCACGCCCAACGGCAGGCTTGCGTTCAACCCGTCGAACTGCATGCAGGCGAGGGTTTCGGCCGTGCAGGAAAGCTTGCGGCAGGCGGCGAGCACGTCCTTGACCCGCTGGTCGAGCAGCGGGCGCGTGGGAGCCGAGACCGTGACCGCCGCCAGCGCCTCCACGAGCCGTTCGTTCGACCGGCGCATCTCGTCCCGAAGATTATGCGCCTCCTCCAACGAGTCGCGCAGGTCGGCGGGCAGTTCGTCGGCGGGAATGTGCCGGCGCATGTTCCTGCGGCGCTCCTCCAGGCGTTGCATGTCCATTTCGGCGATCTTGCGGTCCACCAGTTCCGCGCCGACGCTGCGATCGTACGGCGCAAGATGAATCGACACCGTGCCCTCGGTCTTCAAACCGGTCAATTCGGCGATCAGCCGGTCGGACATGATCGGCGGAAAGTCGCGTATCCACAACGTCGAACGCAGCGTATCGCCCGCGGCGTTCGACAGTCGCAATACGCGCGCGTCCGTCGCGTCCACGCACCACGGCGTGACGAAGTCCTTCGACGTGGCGCGGCCGGATTCGACCAGCTTGTCGTCGTAGCGGAACGGTTCGCCCGGACGCAGCAGCAGGGCCAGCAGGCGCAGTCGTTCGCCTCGGCCGAGCGGCGTGATCTTGCATCCGTCCAACGTGGAAAGCTGGCTTTCGGATGATTTGACGAGCCGGTTCAGCGTGGCCTGCGCGCGTTCCGGGTCCTCTTCCGTGATCGTGATCGTCAGGTATTTGTCGGTGACCGCGTTGCGGGAGCGTTCGCCGAGCTTGGCGAGCATGATCCGGTTCGATTCCGCGCGCAGCGCGTCGAACGGGCCGCCGTCCAATCGCATGCCGACCATCGACATCACGTCATGGGCGTCGAGCGTGCGCGTCACGCAGGTGACCTGCAGCCGGGTGGAGCCGTCGAACGTGTTCAGGAACTCCGCCCACGCGTTGATGAGCTGCGCCTGCCGTTCGCGCGTGGCCGTCTCGTAGTTGATGTCGGACATGCGCACGGTCACGCTCCACCGGTCGTCGCCCAGATACGCGATCCCGTTGGAGAGCATCGCCTCGTAGCCGATCAGCTCCTTCGCCGTGCGATACCCTCGCTCCCGCCGCCGGCGCATCCTGCGCCCTTGCCTGCCTGCCGGTTTGCGTCGTGCCATGATCATCCGTCCTTTCGTTCGCTGATGGCCTTCCTGCCCCGTTTCCGTTCCCGTCGGCGAGACCGGGCGGGCCCGTCGATGAAATACCGTTGCTGCCCGAACCGGCATGCGATCACGTATCCGAACCAGACCTCCGGTTTCAGCCCCTTCGGCCGCAGCCAACCCCATGCGGCCAACGGCAGGTTCACGAGGAACACCACGTACTGGCCGACGTCGGGGAGCCCGAACAGGCGCCAGAACACGAGCCACACGCCCGCCGACAGGCAGCCCATCATCGCGGCCGCGGCGAGCTGCCGCCAGCTCATGCCCCACATGACCCGTGCCTCGGTGGCCGTGATCTCCTTGTAGATCCTGATCTCCAACGCCATCGCCGCCGCCTTTCCTTGTCGCTCGCGTCTATTCGCCGAACACGGCCTTGGCGGTGGCCGAGGACACCATGACCAGACAACCGAGCATGATCGCCCCCAACAGCAGCGTGCCGAAGTTCGCGATGATGTACTGCCACAGGTCGCCGCCGTCCACATACCCGTCAAGCCGCAGCGCCTCGCCGACGAACGTGCGGTACAGGATCACGCCGACCGTCAGGGTGATCGCCTGGAACGAGACCTGCCCGTAGCGTTTCAGATAGCCGACGCCCATCATGCGCGTATGCTCCGAGGCCATGAACACGATCGGCAGCGACGCGAAACAGGTCAGCATGTAGATCTGCATGAACCGCATGTACACGACCGCCAGCAGCACCACGCCGGCGATCTGCGAGACGATGAACGGGATCAGCACCAACACCATGAGCCCGCTCTGGCCGATCAGACCCGCATCCTCGATCGCGGATCGCATCTGATCGCCCAACAGTTGCGTCTCGCTGCCGGGCGCGGCCGCGAGCACGCCCGACGCGGCGGACACGATCTGCGAGACGACCGCGTCGATGCCCTGCAGGATCAACGCCGCATGGGATGCGAACAGGAGCACGAGCGCGCATTTGAGCAGCACGCCGCCGATGATCTTCACGCCCAGTTCGCGGTCGCCGTCCGCGCGGGTCGACGCGCGGGCCAGTTCCAACGTGAACACGATGCTGGCGATGGTGGCGGACACCGGTTTGACCGCGCTCGTATGCACTGATCCCGCCATGTTGTACAGGCCCGCGTTGAACTCGGCCGGCCCCAATGCGAGCCGGTCGAGTATGCTGCCGTCGATGCCACCGCCGATCGCGTTGAGCATGTTCACGCACGGTTCCACCAAATCCGCCATGACCGGTTCACCTTCTTCGTTTGACTGTCCGATGCGAATCGAACGCCCGTTTGCCGACGGGGCGTTCAGAAGCTGAGGTTGGCGAACAGTGCGGCCGCGGCGATGATGACCGCGCCGCCGACCAGCTGCCATATGCCGGATTGGGTTTGCGGGCCGGAATGGTCCTTCAACCCTCCGGCCAGGGTGATCGCACCCCATACGCTCCAGATGCCGCCGCCCAGCAGCGCGGCCTTCTGCAGCAGTTCGAGAATCGTGGTGATCGTGTCCATGACGGCTCCTTTGCGGTGATGGGACTCAACGGTGAGTGGACGGCCGCCCGGTGTTGTCGAAAGCCGGACGGCCTTGGCGATGGGATGCCGCCGGTCTGATGGTCGGCGGCATCCCCGTAGGAACCGTTGCGGCCATGCGAATAATGCGCGGCCGCAACGGAAGTCAGAGGTCGGAAACCGGGTTCCTGCGATGTGTGTGGGCGATGCGGAGCATGGCGAAACCGGTCAGCAGGATGAGCATGCCGATCGTGATGATGCCGGTCAGATCGACGCCGGTGTGCGGCAGCATGCGTTTCATGTAGGCGCTCCAGTCGTCCGGTTCGCTCGTGATCGGCGTGTCCGTGCACACCGTGCCGGGTTCGACCGGCTGTGCGGGCTGGTCGTCGAACGGGTCGTCGTCCTTCGGCACGCATTCGATGACCGGCGCGGCCTGTACGGTCGCGCGATCGGTGTGCAGGTCGGTGACGCCGGTCAATGTGCCGGTCACGTCCACGGATTCGCCCGGCTGCAATACGAGCGTCGCCCAATCATCCGGGTATTTCAGGTCGGTGACTGTGCCGTCGCCGGCGATTGTTTCGTCGGACAGTTCGAGATTGGTCAGGGGCACGTCGCCGGTGTTCGTGATGCGGAACACGATCGTCGTGCCGTCGCCCGTGATCTCCAGCGCGTCCTTCGTGTCGTCGCGGTCGCCCGCCTCCAATCCGGACGCTTCGTCGAACTTTTCCACGCTGACGGACGGGGAGCGTTCAGGAGTGCGCGTGGTCACCGTGTTCGACGGGCGTTCCCCACTGTTCAGCGTCTCCGTGAACGTGTTGGAGAACTCGCCGGCCTTCACCCGTCGGAACTGCACGTACGCGCGCCATGCCTGCGCGTGCGTACCGTCGGCCGACACCAGGTCGAGATAGCGCTGCGTGGCCGCGACCGTGAACGAGCCGTCGCGCATGTCCAACGAGAACAGGTCGCCGCCGAACCTTGCGGAATCGAAGCCGCTGCCCGCGATGCGCGAGCCCTTCGCCGCGATCACACTGCCGGCCGCGTCGTGCAGGTCCTCGGCCGCGTACACGGCCCACTGGCCGGCGTATTCGTCGCCCGACTCGTCGTAATCGTCGTCGATGCGCCACTGCGTCACCTGCGGGTAGGCGCGGTTCGCGGGCAGCAGGGAGGAGTCCAGCCGGTAGAGGAACAGCTGATCCTTGTAGAGGCTCATGCCGTCCGCGCTGTCCGCACCGACGTCGACCGTCACGTCCTTGAACGGGTCGAGTTTCGCGAGCACGTTCGTGACCGTGTTCGACACCGCGCGGCGCTTGTTCGTGACCTGCACGGCCGTGTTCTCGACCGAACCGCCGTCCGCCGCCGCGATGACCGTCATCGGCAGCACCAGCTGGTACGTCTTGCCGAGCAGCGACTGGTCGATGCCCGCGTCACGTTCCGCGGACAGTTCACGGCGCGCATATTCGGCCAGATCGGCGGGCTGCGGGTCGCCCGGCAGCACCGTCCCGTCGGCAAGCGTGGTGTCCACGGTCTTGAAGAACGCGTAGACGACGCCATCGGCGACCTGCACGTTCACCCGGTCGGTCACGTCCGCGCCCTGCTCGTCAAGCACGTGGATGCCGGCCTCGTCCACGTCCAGCACGGTTTCGTCGTAGTCGTCGATCACGCCCAGCCGGCGCACCGGATACGCCGGGTCGGCCAAACCTGCCGCGTCGATCGTGATCCGGTAGTACAGGCGGTCGCCGACCAGTACGGTCTTGCCGTCGATGTCCACCGACGCGTCCGCCTGCGTGTCCTGCTTGACCGGCTGCGGGTCGACCGGCAGGTTCGTCACCTCGTTCGACTCCAATCCGGAATTGTTCAACGTCACCCAGCCGCGGTTCGCGATCACCGTGTCCGTGGCAGCGTCCTCGGACACGGTCGCGTCGAACTCCAGCCGATACCGGTGACCCGTGTACGGGTCCCAATTTTCGTCCAGCCAGTCGCGCCGGAACGCGACCGACAGTTTGTGCCCGGCGTCGTCCCACTCCACGTCGTACGCTTCGGCCGGCACCGTCACACCGTCACGCGCGTCGATGACCGTCAGGCTCTCCTTGACCGGCGTCGTGCGCACGTCGTACTCGTCCACGAACTCCAGCGTGTGCAGCGTGTAGTCGGATGCGGCCCCCACCTGCAATTCCAGCTCATAGGTGACCGTCTGGCCGGGCAGTACGCTGCGCCCGTCGATGCTCGACCCGTCGCCGCCCTCCGTTTCGCTCGCGGTCACGTCCTTGTCGAACTCCGGGCGCACGATGCACAGGCGAGGCTCGTTCGTCTCCCAATACTCGTGATCGGCCCAGAACACGCCGCCGCGGTTGACCAGCTCGTGTTTGCCGTCGCTGCACGTATTGTCGAGCGACCCGCTGCGCGTGCGCATCGCGTCGATGTCCCGCTGCAGATCCTCGCGCACGTCGAACCTCACGTCGAACGGCACCAGCATCGAGAACTGCAACGACTTGCGCCGTTCCCTCAGGTCCAGCGACGCCAGATACTCGGCCGTCGCCTTCGCCGTGACCGTCATGCCTTCCGAGACGATGTCGAAACGGTCGGTCACGTCCTCGCCGGTCACGTTGATGCCGTCCAGCGAGGGAGCGTCGTATTCGTCCATTTCGGCCACGTACACGCGCACTTCGGACACGTCCCGCACGTCGAGATACCGGTCCACCAGCGTCCAATCGTCCACCAGCTCCAACCGGGTGGGCTCATCCCACCACGGCACCGTGAAATTCACCGCCGCCGCGACCACGTCGCCGTCAAGGAACGACATGCCGTCCGCGCCGACGTGATTATCCCTCTCGGGATCGGAAACCATCCGCCAGACGCCGTCGTCGCCCATGCGCACCCACGCCTTGTTCGGCAGATACCAGCCCAGCGACGCCGTATCCGCCGTATTGCCACGCCCGCCGACTACGCCGCCGCTTCCGGTGCCGGCTGTGCCGTCCGGCGACCCCAACGCCAGCATCGGCGACACCAGCAGGCACACCGCCGCGGCGATGGCCGCCGTGATACTGCTTTTCCTGCCCAACACGCCCATATGAAACACTCCCTTTCACGAGGAGCCAGACCCCCGGCCGACGGCCGCCGCCGCGAGAAAAAGGGAGAGAGAAACCCGCGACGGCGAACGACGAACCGGAAAGCCCGTGCGGATCATTTGACCAGAGCCCACCATTGGCGCCCCACCGCACGCCAGACAGTATCCGGCCCCGCATCCGCCGCCCGTGGTCCCGGACGGATATTGGAGTGCCGTATACCGTGAGAAAACACGAAAGCCCCCGTCGCGCGATTCCGTGGGGTTGCGCGACGGGGGCGGTCGTGGAGCGTTTATTTGAGCAGACGTCCCTTGCGATGGGTCATGACGGCGATGATCGCGCCGCCGGCGGCGAGCAGGCCGCCGATGACGAGGAACAGGACGATGCCGCCGCTACCGGTCAGGGGCAGATTCGTGATCGCGGTGACGTTGCGTACGAACAGCAGGCCGTTCTTCTCGATCTGCACGAGCGAATCGGCCAGTGAAGGCACGCGCTCGAACACGACCAGCGCCGCTTTGCCGGGATCTGCGGTGATCGTGACCTTGAACCGCACGTCGAGGTCACGGTAGCCGTCCGGCACTCCGGTTTCGCGCACCCAGTACGTGCCGGCGGCCAGACCGTCGAACCTCACGAGGCCGTTGCGGTCGGACGTGGCGGTCACGTCCTCGTCGGGACGGTCGGCGCGACGGTACTTGGCGTCGTCCGCGAACGTGTCCGCCGTGTAGAGCGTGAACGTCGCGCCGGCAAGCGGCGTCTTGCCGTCCTCGCCGATCTTGTCGAACTGGAAGCCGTGCGTGTACACGGTGGTGTCCGGAGGCGTGAGCTCTCCGGTCTGGTTGGTTTTCGGATCGTTCGAGTACGTGAGCGCGACCGTGTTCGTGTTGCCGTCGCCGTCGATCGTCGCATGCTCGGTGAGCGTGGCCGAATAGTCGACGCGCAGCAAACCGCCCGCCATGCCGTCACGGCCATTCGCGTAAACCCATGCGCTCAGATCGAGATCGATCGTGGTTGCCGTGCCGCCGTCGGACTCACTTGCCTGCAACGTGTAATCGTTGCCGTCGAGCGAACTCCATGACCGGCCGTCCTTGCTGGCCGTGACGGTCAGGTCGTTGTTGAACCGCTGGCCTTTCGACAGGACGTCCGCCAGGCGGAACACGTACGGGTTGGCCGCATCATTCGCGTATTTCGTGGTATCGGGGATGAGGGTTTCAATACGATAGTCCACGATGTCTCCCACATTGCGGTCGTCCGTCAGTGTCGCGTCGTCGCCGTCGATGATGCTCTTGCCGATCGTGACGCGCTGGTTCTTGATCTCGGCTGTGCCGTCGGCGTTGCCGATCGGTGGTTTCGCGGCGGTGATCGCCGTACCGACCAGTATCGGCGCCGAACGCGTGGTGCCGGTCAACGCCGTGTTCGCATCCTCCAATAGGTACAGGCCGGGCTGTAATCCGGCGAACACGACCGAGGAAATCGTGCCGTCGTCGGCCGGCGTCGTCGTGCCGGACATGACCGGCGCATCCGTGACGGAAACGGTGGCCGCCATGCGATCGGCGAACAGCCGCCAAACCGGGGAATCCTTCACATCGCCCTGTCGCGCCAACCATATGATCGGATCCTCGCCGCCGGAACCCGTGTCCGCCGCACCGTCGCCCCGTGTAGTCTCGCCAGCCGTTCCGCCGTCGGCATCGCCTGTGCCGGCCGGGTATTCGCTGTCGCCGACTTTCGGCAGCGAGGCGATCACATCGCCGCGCACCGTGTCCTCGGTGCGCACGGTCACCGCGGAACCCTGGATCGTGAATCCGGCGAGCTTGACCACCTTGAAGTCCGCGCCGTTCAACGACGAACCCGGGCCGGCGTTCAGCGTGATCGAATCGCCCAATACGGGCGTCGTCTCACCGGTCTCATCGGCATGAGCGATGCCGCCGGCCGACACTGTGGCCAGCAACAGCACGGCCGTCATCGTCGCGCGCAGCAGCCGGCCGATCCTGTGGGAAGAGAACATGATCGGAATCCTTCACTATCCGCATCCCCTGAACCAAGGCACGAACCGCGTCGACGGGGAAGAGAAAGGAAGAGAACCCGACGGCGCGGCCATACCATGAGAGGGAAGGTGCGGAACGTTTACCCGAACCACCTTTGGCCCGACCGCACGTCCCTCATCCTGCCGCCGCCCGTCACGGCATCGTGGTCCCACGCTGATAATCGTCACCGTCCGACGCCGTCTATCGGCCGGTAGTTTCGTAGCATTTCTTTATGTTTGTATTTCTTTGTTTATAGTTGCATCGCTCCCATGTTGAAATCCACTCAGTCGGATATGATGAGATTTACCAATACCCACCCGAGGCTGCGGATTGCCGCTCTGACATGTGGTGGGTCTTTTTGTCTGCGGTATCGGAAGGGAGTGTGGCGATGGCGTCTATCACCGTGCATCCGGCCACGCTCCGGTGGGCCGTCAGTCAGAGTGGTGCTGATCCCGCGGCTGTGGCGCATAAGGATGGTCTTGCTGAGTTTCCGCAGTGGTTGAACGAGACGGGTCCGTTGAGCCTGTCTTTTACCAAGTTGTCCGCGATCGGTTCCGCGTTGCAGGTGCCGTTCGGCGCGCTGGTACGTTCCGTGGTTCCCGAGTCCCATGAGGATGAGCTGATCCGGTATCGCACAATCGACAATCGCGGGGTCGAAGCGAGCCGGAATCTTCAGGATACGATCGCGGTCATGCGCAACCGTCAGGATTGGGCGCGTGACGAGATGATCGCGCAGGGCTTCGGGGAGAATCTGCTGGTCGGCAGTGTGCCGTCCCATGTGACCGCGGGTGAACTTGCCGCGCGTATTCGCGAGGGATTGTCCTTGGACGTTGGCTGGTGCCGGCATAAGAGCAGTGCCGATCGGTTCCGTTTCCTGCGTGGCAAGGCTTCCGACGCTGGTCTGATGGTGATGGTCGACTCCCGGGTGGGAACGTCCAATGCGCGCCGTTTGGACGTGCGCGAGTTTCGCGCGTTCGTGCTGTTGGATGACGTGGCGCCTCTGATTTTCGTCAATCGCAATGATTCCTATGCGGCGATGCTGTTCTCCCTCCTGCATGAGATCGGTCACGTGCTGCTCGGTTCCAACGAGGTGTACAACGACTCCTCCGTGGATGGCGGCAATGGTGTCGAACGCAAGATCAACCAGGCCGTCGTTCTGACGGTCGTGGATGACGAGCAGGAATTCCGCGCGTATTGGAAGAAGATGGTTGCGGATGGTGCTCGCGTGCAGGACATTGCGGATGGTTGCGCGAAAAGGTACGGTCTGAGCGCTTTGGCATTGACGATTCACGCCCATAAGCTTGGCTTGGCCAGTGACGAGGACGTTCGTCTGGTCCGCGCCCTGAGCGAACGGCGTGTGACGGATACGGAGGCCGCCGGTTCCGGCGGCAATCAGAACCTGACGAACGCTTCCCATCTGGACACGAGGTTCGTGCGCATGATCCGGGACGGTGTCGACCGGGGAAGCCTGCCCTATTCCGATGGTCTGTCCCTGCTGGGCGTCAGGTCCATGCACGCCTATGACGGCCTGCTCAAGGCGAAAGGCTTGGATCAGTGAGCGATCTGTTTTTGCTGGACTCGAACATTTTCATCGAGTCCTACCGCACTCATCACCCGTTTTCCTACAAGGAGTTTCATCCATTCTGGCGGTGGTTGGAACGTATGGCGCACAACGGCAAGATACAGCTGCTTGACACCGTGTTCAAGGAGATCACCCAGAAGGACAGCGACGGCAACCGTGACGAGCTGGCCGAATGGGCGTTCAACCTGTTCTCAGACAAACAGCTTTCGCATAAGACCGATGAAATCGGTGTGGCCTATGCGCAGGTTCAGGATTACCTGGCCACCTGCGGACTCTACCGGCCAGCCTCGTACCGTCAATGGGAGCCGGAAACCAAAGCCGACCCGTGGCTGATCGCCGCTGCAATGGTCGAGGACGCGATCGTCGTCACCAACGAGCAGGCCGTGCATCCCATGCCCAGCAGCCCGTTGAAAAAAGAACCCAAGATTCCCGACGTGGCCGACGCGATGGGCGTACGCACCATGAACCTACGCGAGTTCTACGACGCCAGCGGAGAACTCGTTTCATCGCCATACCCCATCCAGCCAACACTCTGATCCTGCATCGGCCATGAAGACATCGCGATGCAGTGCGGTGCCGGATACCTTCCGTCGTGTGATTGCGCATCCGGCACCTTAGATCACTCGTGCCGGTCGAGGTATTCGGCGAGGGCTTGGGCGACGAGGTCCTGCATGCGGATGCCCTTGATGCCGGCGGCCGCTTTGATGCGGTTGCGCAGCGAGGTGCGGATCTTGATGCTGGTGACCATGTAGGGGTCGTTGGCCGGTTCCTCGCGGTAGATATCGTCGACCGACGTGATCTCGCGTTCGGCGGGCAGATAGCTCAGGTTCCCTTTCATCGTCCGACCGCCCGTCTCAGCTCGTGCAGGACGAGACCGTATTCCCAGAGTTTGGCCGGGCGGTGGCCGAAGCTGGTCTTGATCTCCTGCCGTTTGGGCACTATCGTGTCGAATCGTGGCGTGTCCTGTGTTTCGAGCGCGTGCATGGCCTGCCGGAACGCGACCGTATTCGTTTCGACCCTGTTGAGCAGTACGGCGGCGGGCGTGCGTCCGGCCGCGTTGACGGTCGCCCATGCCTGCTGCAGGTCGACGGGCGATTCGGTGGTGGGCACGATCACGAAGTCGGCCATGTCGAGCGCGGTTTTGAGGCCCGCGTGCGTGGGCGGCGCGTCGATGACGAGCCATTCCCCCGGCGTGGCGCGGATTGCGGCGAGTTCGTCAACGGAAGCGGCCCGCACGTTGAACGGCAGCGTTTCGTTGCTGAGGTTGGCGATTCTGTCCCACAGGGTCGCGGAGTACTGCGGGTCGGCGTCCAAGAGCGTGACATGCTGCCCGTCGCGGACGAGCGCGTGGCACAGGTATTGCGCGATGGTGGTCTTGCCGACCCCGCCTTTGGCGTTGGCGATGGCGATTCTCATAGTGGTCTCCCTTTGTGTATGTTTTTGTGTTTTTCTTTGTTTCTTTATTTCTTTGCGGATGTGTCCGGTAGTGCATGATCGTCGGGCGTATCCGGGGGATCGCGTTCGCCGGGTTCAAGCCGGGTGAGCCTGCGTGGTCGGCCGAGTGGTTCGCCGTTGCCGGTTTTGCGGGCGCGCTCGTTGCGTCGCCGGTTGCGGACGATGCTGTGGATTTCGGGGTGGGCGTCGAGCCAGTCGAGTAGCAGCCGGTACGGTTTGGCGATGTCCGTCGCCTTGCGTTCGGGTAGAACGTCGTGGACGATGACGACGCGCATCGCGTACTGTCGTTCCTTGTAGGTCATGCCGCCGAGGATGCCGTGCGTGACCGGGCGCAGCAGGCTGCGGGCCAGGCACGGCATGAGCATCGGGCATTGCGCGCACAGGCGTTTGGCTGCGCCGCGCAGCATCTGGTCGGGGCGCGAGTCGCCGGCGGCGTCGAGTTCCATCCAGATCATGTCGTACAAGTCGAGCTGCGCCTGTGCGCACAGGCCGCCGGGCGGCAGCATCGACGTGTGTATCCACTCGTCGCCGCCCGGATCGCGTGCCGGTCTGCCGTCCGGCTTGCCAGTGGGACGGAACCCATCCATCATGCACTCCGTTCCATGCTTGGCATCCTGTCGAACGAGGCCGGCTGCTCTTCCTTCCGCCGCAGGTGTTCCTTCCAGCGTTTCGTCTGCTCGTCGGCTTCGATTCGCGCCCGCTTGACGGCTTCCGTGGTGCGCGCGTTGCCGTGCAGCGCCAGGTTGCGTTCGTCGTACGCGCATACCGGGCATTTGTCCCGGCGAATGGAGCCGTTGAGGTGGTTCTGCGCGAATGCGATGCGGCTGTTCGATCTGCCGTGCTGGAACGACGAGTAGCCGAACACCGGGCACTGTGTGACGGTTTCGCATGAGACCAGCACCGCCGCATGCGGGTCTTTCTCTTCCTTGTCTTTCGCGGACATGATCCCTGATTTGACGTGTTTGGCTCTGAGTCGTCGCTGCTCGATCTCGCCGCGCCGTTCCTGCCATAGGCGTTCCCAGCGTCGGGCGAACTCGGACATGCTCAGCATTTTCGGACGCCAGAACGGATTCTTGGCGGCCCACAGCACCAGCTCCAGAATCTCCATCTGGCTGTGTTCCGCGAGCAGTCCCGCTGCGGCGCGCTGGTCGCGCGCCCGTGGCGGTTTGGCCGTCACCTGTTCGCCGGCAAGCAGTTCGGCGAATCGTTTCAGCAGCGCGTCGCAATCGGACGCGGAGACGTTGTCCCCGACGACTGCGTCGTCCGACCGACGGTTTTCGCCGGTAAAGCCGAAACCTTGGTTCGGTTCGACGTCGAGGTCCGGCGCGTTGGACGATTGGCTGATGGTGGGCGTGTTGTTCTCGGCTGAGTCTCCCCGTGGGGAGATGTCCCCTTTAGGGGACAGAGGGGTAATAGGTTCATGGGATGGTTTGGGTGACTGCACGGTCACCGGGCTGGTGACTCGTAGTGCGTCGGGCGTCCTGCTGCCGTCCGGTGCTTTTCCTGCACCCGGTGACTGTGATGCACCGGGTGTCTCGCATGCGCCGGCGTCGGTATCCTGTGTGGTGTCGTCCGTTTCCTCCGCTTGGTTCTCGTCCTTGCGTGGCGTGCGCGGCTTGCGGTCCGTCGGCGCGGGCAGCGTCTCGTCGCGGTCCATGCAGATCTCCCATACGGTCGGTCGCTTGTACTCGGGCAGGTACTGGATCACTTCAGTGGCTTCCGACTTGCGGATGAAGCCGTTCTCCTCCAGCCAGCGCAGCTTGCGCTGCACCGACCGTTCGCACATGCACGAGTTCCTGGCCATCTTCTTGATGCCGGGGAAGGAGTTGCGCCCGTGCTCGTCGGCGTTGTCGGCGAGGTTGATGAGCACGAGCTGGGCGTACGGGTCCTCGATCAGCCGCTTGAGCGTGAACACGCGGCTCAATGCCTGGATGCTCATCGGCGCTCACCTCCCGCGGGATGCGCGGCCACGGCACGCCGCAACCGGTCAGCGCGGCTGACCGATTCGTCGAGATACGGTGAAACCGTGATATAAGACTTTCCCTCAAAACCTTGGTTTTCCGGGCTTTCGCACACGATGACGGTCACGCGCGCGGGTATACAATCCTGCTTGTAAGACATAAGAATCCAATCTCTGTCTGCACCGCGAAAGCCGAACCTTTCTCTTAACAAATGCTGGCTCTCGCGATTCTTGTGATTGGAATCCGGGAGACGGTTTTGCCGGCCGCCTCCACGGATCCCGAACGGACCTGGCCCTCTCCCGCAAGGAGAGGGCTTCTTCTATGTGAAGGCGACCACCTCCTTCGCCATCGAAGGAACGGGATCGTCGGACAGGCCGAGCAGCCAGTCGCTGGAAACGCGGAAATGCGACGCGATGCGCCGAATGTCGGGCAACGTCCAGTTGATGTCGCCGTTGAGCTTGCCCGTCACCGACGACTTCGACAGCCGCATGATACGAGCCAGCGCCGCGTAGCTCACATAATTCGGCTCGCCCATCAGCATGCGCACGCGGCGCGTGGTCACGCCGTCACGACGCAACTCGCGTTCGCTCGCCGCACCCTGCCCGTCCGGTACGCTTATGCCACGGTTCGAGGCGGGAACCAGCAGAAAACGGGTATCATGGGATTGAGGAACGACACCACGCCCGAACAGGACGCGCGAGGCATCGGCGAGGCCGTCAACGGCAAACACCGGCGGCAACGCGCACGCGGCGGAGGCACTGGTCCGAGACATGGAAACACGCTTTCCATGACCGGGAGCCGTTCAAATTTAATCCGTGAAGCGGGTCGGGGCAGTACGTTTAATCCCCGAAAAACCCACGACTTAAAAGGACGCTGCTCTAACCGTTGAGCTAGAGGGGCAACGTTTCTAAAATACACACCGCCGTTCGACAATGCAAGCCGCCTAAGTCTCCGCTGCGGCTTGGTGGGCTGTTCGGGCTGTTCGGGCTGCTCGGGCGGGACAAAAGAGAAAGCCCGGCGGGGACCGGGCTTGAGAGAGAAGAGAGAAGAAGGGATTCAGTTATTGCGGCTTTCCAACCGTGGTTCCCAGTAAACCCCGTACTCTTCAGCGTGTCGTGTGCAAATGCTGGGAAAACCATGGGAATCGGAATTCTCTGGGTGAGGTGACGGCCGCGTTGCTCCGCTGGGAGGCTGTTCCGCGAGGCGATCGGGTGGAACCGTGACGGGACGTTTCGCTGAGGACAGTGTGCGCGAAATGGTTCGTCAGGGTGGTGACGGGTTGCTTCGCTATGAGGCTGGTTTGTGAGGCAGTCGGGTGGAACCGTGACGGGACGTTTCGCTGAGGACAGTGTGTGCGAAATGGTTCGTCAGGGGCGTGACTGGTTGCTTCGCTGGCGAGCTGCCTCCGCGAAACGCGCCGGTCGGATGGTGGATGGTGGATGGCGGACGCTGGATGGCGAATGGCGGTCGTCTCAGTTGAAACCGACCACGTGTTCGGCCACGCGGTACCCCCATCGAATCACCCATCGGCCCGCCGAACCGCGCAGGTTCAGCGCGCGCGACATGGGCTTGCGCCGCACATCGTGGTAGATCGGCTCGGAATGCTCGCGGATGTCGTCCCACAGACGCTGCTTCTTCGCGTAGTTCTCCTTGTCCCGCGAGAGGATGAGGAACACGCTCGCCACGGAGCTTTCGATGGCGAGGAAGTGGACCATGTATTTGTACAGTCCGTCCGGCACGTCGCCGCGTTCGGGCGTGGCCTCCACCATGCAGCGGTTGACGTGGATGAGCTGGTCGACGCGGCGGATCATCACGTCGGTCTGCACGCTCTGCCCTTCGCGGCCGATGTAGTAGTGGTAGAACGGCGTGTCCAGGTAGCGCAGGGTCTTCACCCACGGGAACGGCTGGTACGCGTAGATGAAGTCGACGTAGAACGTGTGTTCGGGTAGTCGCATGCCGGAGGCCCGCACCACGTCGGTGCGGAAGATGAGCGCGTGCATGAGGATGTATTCGGCGAGTCCGAAGTGTCCCAGGTCGTCCCAGGTGAGGGGTTCGCCGGCCTTCATGGCGTGGCGGAAGTTCACGACGTGCTTGCGTCGTTTGCCGACCTTGTCGTACACGTAGTTGGTGACGAGCATGTCGATGGGTTCGGCGTCGTTCCCGTCGTTCCCGGCGCCGTCAATCCCGTCGTTCCCGGCAACTCCGGCAGCCCCGTTCCCGGCCTTTGCGACCTCGTCGCGCAGCACGGCCATGACCTGTTCGAGCGATTCCGGTCCCACCCAGTCGTCGGCGTCCACGACCTTCACGTACATGCCGCGTGCGGCGGCGATGCCGGTGTTCACGGCTCCGCCGTGTCCTTTGTTCTCCTGGTGGATGGCGCGTACCACGCCGGGCATGCGCCGTTCGAAGTCCTGTGCGGCGGCGAGGGTGTCGTCCTTGGATCCGTCGTCGACGATGATGACCTCGATGTCGTCGGTGCGCCGTGCCGCGGTGAGCGAGTTGATGCACCGGTCGAGGTAGCCCTCCATGTTGTAGGCGGGCACGATGAAGGTGAGCGTCTTGCCTGTGCCGGTTGCGGGGGCCGTCGTCGGTGCCGGTTGCGTCATAAGCTGGTCGATCCCCTCGAAGGTCGCGTGCGGTCTGTGGTTCAACGCCACAGACTATCACTCATTCGCCGTCCGGAACGTTCCGTCGCACATCCTGCACATCCGGTTCATCTTCCGTGCGGCCGTCGCCGGCGGTCGTGCCGTCCGATGCCTCCGCGTCGGTCGACGTGTCCGATGCGTCCGCGGCTTTCGCCGCGTCCGGCTGCGCGCCGCCGTGCCGTTCGGCCTTGGCCCGCGCCTTGGCGGCCTTGCCTCCTTCGAAGATGAGCTTCGGTTTGGAGTCGAGCCGGCTCAGGCCGTGCCAGGCGAGGTCGACGATGTACGCGGCGAGCTGCTCCTTGCTGACCTTCGGCCGGTCCGCCCAGTATTGGCCGGTGAAGACGGTCATGCCGACGAGCATCTGCGCGTAGTACGGCACGCCCTTCACGGAGAGCTTCTGCCGTTTGAACGCCGCGATGAGCAGGTCCTCGACGCGCATCGAGATGTCGCCGAGAAGCGAACTGAACGATCCGGACGGGTCGGTGCTCGGCGAATCGCGGGAGAGCACCTGGAACCCTTCGGCGTTCTCCTCGATGTAGGTGAGTAGTGCGAGGGCGGTGCGTTCCACGATCTGCCGCGGATGCATGTCCGGGTCTTTGAGCGCTTCGGTGAGCGTGGAGGTGAGGGCCTGCATCTCACGGTCGACGATCACCGCGTACAGTCCCTCCTTGCCGCCGAAATGCTCGTAGACGATGGGTTTGGAGACTTTCGCGTTGCTGGCGATCTCCTCCACGCTCACCGATTCGAACCCTTTCGCGGCGAACAGGGAGCGTCCGATGCGGATGAGCTGTTCGCGCCGCTGATACGACGTCATGCGTGAGGAGTTGGCCATACCTTCCAGCTTAGCCGCCGCCGTGCGACGCGTCTGTGCGATGGAGGTTCGGATGGGTGCCGTGGCCGATGAGCCGCCGGCCGGTTTCGCGCCGGTTCCGGCGCATGCCCGCGTGACAATGGCGGACACTAGACTGGGGGCCATGGATAGCACTACTTTGTCGTATCTTGCGTTCGCGGCCGTCGCGATCGTCATCATCCTTCTGGGCGTATGGTTCGGCAGGTCCCGTCGCCGTGATCTGGACAAGACCATCGCGGAACGTGACATGCTGCGCGAGCAGCAGGCGCGCGAACAGGAGCAACAGAAGCAACAGGAGAGCGGGGAGAAGGACGCCGCCGCAGGCGCGTCCTCGTCCGCGGAATCCGGCGGGACCAAGAAACCCGAAGGCTCCGGGGAGCCCGGCGCCGCGGAATCGTCCGCATCGTCGGCCGCTTCGGCCTCCGTCGAGCCGGAACCTGCCGCACAACCCGAAGCCTCCCCCGAACCGGCTGCCGCACCGGCGCCGAAGACGGAGAAGCCGGAATCGGTGGGCGGCCGACTCACCCGACTCAAGGCGAAGCTCGCCAAGTCGGGCAACCCGTTCGGCAAGGCCCTGTTCAACATCCTCGCGAAGGACAACCTCACCGCCGCGGATTGGGAGGACGTCGAGGACACGCTGCTGCTTGCCGACGTCGGCGCGGAGGCGTCCGAACAGCTCGTCGACGACCTGCGGACCGACGCGCGCGTCACCGGCAAGGCCGACCCCGCCGAAGTGCGTGCGGCGCTGAAGGAACGCCTGCTCGACCTCGTCGGCCGCGACACGGACCGTCGCCTCAACGTCGACAAGCCGGGAGCGCACAAGCCGGGCGTCATCATCATGGTGGGCGTCAACGGCACCGGCAAGACCACCACCGCCGGCAAACTGGCCCGACTGTTCGTCGCGGAAGGCAAGCAGGTGGTCATGGGCGCGGCGGACACGTTCCGTGCCGCCGCGGCCGACCAGCTCGAGACGTGGGGCGCGCGTGTGGACGTGCCGGTCGTGCGCTCGGACAAGGACGGCGCCGACCCGGCGTCCGTCGCGTTCGAAGCCAGCGCCCGCGCCAAGGAGGACAACGCCGACGTGCTCATCATCGACACCGCCGGCCGTCTCCAGAACAAGGCGAACCTCATGGACGAGCTCGGCAAGATCCGCCGCGTCACGGAGAAGAACCTGCCGGTGGACGAGGTACTGCTCGTGCTCGACGCCACCACCGGCCAGAACGGCATGACCCAGGCGAAGGTGTTCGCCGAGGCCATCGGCATCACCGGCGTGGTGCTGTCGAAGCTCGACGGCTCCGCCAAGGGCGGCATCGTCATCTCCGTGCAGAAGGAGCTCGGCGTGCCGGTCAAGCTCGTCGGCCTCGGCGAAGGCCCCGACGACCTCGCCCCGTTCGATCCGGAGGGCTTCGTCGACGGCATCCTCGCCTGACCGTATGTGACCGTGCGGTCCGTCCGAACCGTGCGAACCGTGCGGTCAGTGCGGTCAGTCCGGTCCGCATCGTGAACCGTTTCCGGCGTGCAAACGCCGATGGGAGGGTCTCGAATCATGTTGGAAACATGATTCGAGACCCTCTCGTTTTCGGCGGAAAACCGCCTCGGGCCGACGCCGCGCCCGCCGGCGCGAACGCATCATCGATTAACAATCGCGTAACCTGCCGTAACGAAACGAAAACCATCCGGGCGTTCACTGACGATCGTTAGCCCCCACAAGGGGGACGGCAATAACGAATGGCATCCCGCGGACCCTCCCGGTCCGTGAGAGAGACACATAAAGAGAGGGAGGTAGACATGGATTCCGGAAATGCCGCATGGATTTTGACTTCCGCGTCCCTGGTTTTCCTCATGACGCCGGGTGTGGCGTTCTTCTACGGAGGCATGGTCCGCGCGAAGGCCGTGCTGAATATGTTCATGCTTGAGGCGGCCGCGCTGTCGGTCACCATGATCATCTGGACCCTGTGGGGCTGGTCCATCGCCTACGCCGGCAACAGCATCGGCGGCATCTTCGGCGACCCGGCCTCCGGCTTCCTGCTGAAGGATTCGATGGTCTTCAAGGACGCCGCGTTCACGTCCACCGGACTGAACGACAACAAGTACCCGGTCTCCGTGGACGTGGCCTTCCAGGTGGCGTTCGCCATGATCACCGTCGGCCTGATCTGCGGCGCCATCGCCGAGCGCGTCAAGTACAGCACGTGGATGATCTTCGTGGCCCTGTGGATCACGTTCGACTACGCCCCGATGGCCCACATGGTCTGGAACGGCGGCCTGCTGTCCGGCGCCGGCGCGATCTCCACCGCCATCGGCGCCCAGGCTCACGATTTCGCAGGTGGTACGGTCGTCCACATCAACGCCGCAGTCGCGGCCCTGATCATCGTCCTCATCATCGGCAAGCGCAAGGGCTTCGGCACGCAGCCGTTCCGCCCGCACAACGTCCCGTTCGTGATGCTCGGCGCCTTCCTCCTGTGGTTCGGCTGGTTCGGCTTCAACGCCGGCTCCGCCTTCGCCGCCAACGGCACCGCCGGCTACGCCTGGGTCTCCACCTCCGCCGCGACCGCCGCCGCCATGCTCTCCTGGGGCTTCACCGAGAAGATCCGCACCGGCCACTACACCGCGATGGGTGCCGCCTCCGGTATCGTCGCCGGCCTGGTCGCCATCACCCCGGCCGCCGATGTGGTCTCCCCGCTGTGGTCCATCGTGCTCGGCGCCATCGCCGGTGTGCTCTGCTGCCTCGCCTGCAGCCTGAAGTTCAAGCTCGGCTACGATGACTCCCTCGACGTCGTCGGCGTCCACGGCGTCGGCGGTCTGACCGGCACCGTCCTCATCGGCTTCTTCGGCGAGGGCACCGGCCTGCTGGCCGGCGGCGACTGGAAGCAGCTGGTCGTTCAGATCCTCATCGCGCTGTGCGCCATCGTCTACTCCGCCGTGATCACCGGCATCATCGCCTTCGCGCTGGAGAAGACCATCGGCTGGCGCGTCACCGAAGCCCAGGAAGTCGGCGGCATCGACCTTGCCGACCAGGGTGAACGTGCCTACGATTTTGCTGGTACCGCCAGCTCCGTCCTCAAGGAGGTGAAGTGAGATGAAGCTCATCACTGCAATCATCCAGCCCCATAAGCTCGACGACGTCAAGGAGGCCCTCGCGGCCGCCGGCGTGCACGGTCTGACCGTCTCCGAGGCGAACGGCTACGGCCGCCAGCGCGGACACACCGAGGTCTACCGTGGCGCCGAGTACACCGTCGACCTGATCCCGAAGATTCGCGTCGAGGTCCTGTCCGATGACGCCGACGCCGAAACGCTCGTCGGTGTGATCGTCAAGGCCGCCGGCACCGGCACCATCGGCGACGGCAAGGTCTGGGTGGCCCCGCTCGATTCCGTCACCCGCGTGCGCACCGGCGAGTCCGGTTCCGCCGCAATCTGACGGTGACCAGACGTCCGTGCCGCTGATACAGGGTCCGGACCATTGATAGACAGGAATCCCCGCATGCCGCTCTCCGAGCCGTGCGGGGATTCTGTCATATGGAGGGCTGGCGCCGGCGTTTGTCGCTTCTTCGACTCCAATCCAGACGGCTGAACCGCCTATCCGCGTTACGAGGGGTGGAATTCGACCTTCGCGGATGTCCAACTGCGTTACGAGGGGTATCACCCTGTATATATCACCCCGGCAAACGGCTTGATGCCGTGGCCAGAACCCCGGATTCCTCGTTGCCTCCGACGCGAGGTACCCCTCGTAACGCGATTGGACGATCGCAACGTCCCCAAAGTACCCCTCACAACGCAGATACACCTCAGATACGCACTATCTGTCCCCAACGAACAACGAACAATCCCGGCGGTCCCGACGCCGGCAACGAAAGAGTCGACAATGACCTCAGCGGTGGATGGTTTGAAACAACGGTTCATGGACATGAGCCAGCCGGACGCGGACGGCGTGTACCGCGACGGGGCGGCCAAACGCAAGGCGCGCACCGCGCTGGCGATGGACTGCCTCACCAGGCTCTGGGCGGAGGCGACGCAGGGCGTCGGCTTCGACGTGCCCGAGCACGGTGTCGGATTCGCCGCTGTCGGTTCCCTCGCGCGCGGGCAGATCGGCCCCTCGTCCGACCTCGACCTCGTCATCATCTACGAGCCGCACGCGCTGACGGACCAGCAGCTCAACGAGCTCGCCAACAAGCTCTGGTACCCGCTGTGGGACTCCGGCCTCGACCTGGACCATTCCGTGCGCACCCGCCAGCAGTGCGAGGCCGTGACCGACCACGACTTGCCCGCCGCCATGGGCTGGCTCGACGTCGAACCCGTGGCCGGCGACGTGCAGCTCATCCGCGACACCTCCAACTCCATCCTCGAACGCTGGCGCAGGGCCGCCCGCAAGCGCCTGCCCGAACTGCTCGACTCCGCGAAGTCACGTCTCGACGAGTTCGGCAGACTCCAATACATCAACCAGCCGGACGTCAAGGAGTCGCGCGGAGGCCTGCGCGACTCCGTCCTCGTGTCCGCGCTCGCCGCCTCATGGCTGGCCGACCGCCCGCACGGCATGTACGACGAGGCCGTTGAACGGCTGCTCGACGTGCGCGACTGCATCCATCTCGTCGCGAAGAAGGACACGAACCTGCTGCTCGCCGCCTACCAGGACAAGGTGGCGGCCATGCTGGGCCTGGCCGACCCCACCCTGCCCACGGGCGGCGAACGCGAGGCGAAATCCATCGACGACATGCAGACCATGCTCGCCCGGCTGGGCCGGCGCATCGCGTTCGCGCTCGACTCCACCGCCTCCCGCGCCGAGCATTCCCTCACGCACGAGAAGCCGCGGTTCGCGTTCTTCCAGATGTTCTCCCAGCGCGCCGGCGGCCATCGCGAGGCGCCGACGTTCGAGACGGTCGCGCCCGGCGTGGCCGTTCACGAGGGTGAGATCGTGCTCGCCCCCGGCGCGAATCCCTCGAAGGACGCGAGCCTCGCGCTGCGCGTGGCCGTGGCCGCGGGCGAGCGCGGTCTGCCCATCAATCCGGCGACGTTGAACAATCTGCGCCGGTGTCCCATCCACTCCAACCAGTGGGACGATACGTCGCGCGCGCTGTTCGTGCGCCTGCTGGCCTGCGGCCCGAACCTGCTCGACGTATGGGAGGAGATCGACTACGCCGACATCCCCGGCAAGTGGATGCCGGAGTGGCTGGGCATCCGCAACCGTCCGTCGGTCTCGGCCGCGCACCGGTACACCATCGACCGTCACACCGTGGAGGTGGTGACGCGATTGGGGCGCGAATGCGGGTTCCCGGCGGGCGGTGTCCCGGGTGGCGTTCCGGGTGACATTTCCGGTGGCGTTTCGGCTGGCGTTTCGGCCGGTGTCTCCGCCGGCGCCCGCGGCGGCTCGCGGAGCGGATGGCCCGCGGTCCGCGGCGAGACGGTCGGCGAGGACGGCGTGACGCGCTACGACGACGCGCATTACGCGGCGCTGCTCATGGCCGGCATCCTGCATGACATCGGCAAGCGTTCCGGCGTGGCCGACCATGCGGCGGAGGGCGCGCGTCATGCGCCGGTCATCATGCGCCGCATGGGCTTCGACGAGGATGCGGTGCGCATGGTCACCCTGCTGGTGCGTGAGCATCTCACGTTGAGCGAGTTCGCGACCGGCCGCAATCCGAACGATCCGAACACGGGCGACGACCTGGCCGGCCGGTTGCGTCACGATCCGGTGCTGCTGGACATGCTTTACGATCTGACCCGCGCCGACGGCTCCTCGTTGGGCGCCACGCCCGAGGAGGCGATCACGAAGCGCTACGGGTGGAGCAAGTGGCGTGAGACGTTGGTCCGTCAGATGGTGACCGCCACCCGGTACCACATGTGAGGCGTCGCGTCCGCCGCGTCGTGGCGACGGTGGTGTGCGATGCGGTGACGTGCGATGCGGTGACGCCCTTGCCGCGTCGGGAGATGTGGTCCGGGAGGCGTGGTCCGGGAGTCCGCCCTATGCGTGCCGATGCATCCACGCGTCGCCGTGCGCGCGCAGGCCGTTGGCCAGTGCGCGGCCGCCCATGAGCACCACGTTGAAGACGGTCCAGACGAGCACGGTGCGGACGATGTCGACCGCCATGCCGTCCGATCGGCCGAAGACGCCGAAGCCCGCGAGGATTCCGGACGGTCCGGTCTGCCAGGATGCGGCCCATGCGCCCGCCGCCGCGAGCGCGACGACGTACGCCGCGGCCACGGCCGTGCAGGTGGCCGCGAGATAGCGGTGGTCGCGCGCGCCGATGAGGATGCCGTCCAACGCCATCATCCATCCCTGCAGCGGGAAGAACACGCCCATCGTGATCATGCCGGCGGCCACGAGCGTCTGTATTTCCGGGCTGGGGGAGAAGAAACGTCCGGCGAACAGGCCGACGGCCGCGAAGCCGAGGCCGGCCGCCGCGCCGATGGCCAGGCCCATCCGTCCGGTGGTCCGCGCGTCCCCGCGCGCCCGGTCGTATGCGCGCGCGCCGAGCGCGGATCCGACGAGCGTCTGCCCGGCGATGCCCACCGAGTCCAGCATGTTCGTGGCGAAGTTCCACGTGGAGTTCACGGCTTGGAAGCCGGCCAGCACGCCGGTGCCCATGCGCGCCGCGCACGCGACGGTCGCCACCATGGCCACGCGGATGGCCAGCGTGCGTATGAACAGCGGCAGTCCGTCGCCGCCGACGCGCAGGAGTCCCGCGGGCCGCGGCCGCAGGCTTGCGCCGTCCGCGCGCGCCCACAGCACGGCGGGGACGGCGAGGAACAGGCCCATGAACCATTGCGCCATGAGCGTGGCGACGCCGGATCCGGCGATGCCCCATCGGAACACGATGACGAACAGCACGTCCAGCACGGTGTTGAGCGCCGCGCCGGCCACCGCTGCGATCAGGGTGACGCGCACCTTCTGCAGGCCGCGGAAGATGCCGTTGGCCGCGTAGACGAGCAGCATGCCGGGCGCGCCCAGCACGACGGCGCGCGTGTAGGCCACGGCCTGCGTCAGTACTTCGCCGCGCCCGCCGAGCGCGCGGCAGAGCGGTTCGGCGCCGAGGAACAGCGCCGCGGCGAGGATGAGGCCGATGCCGAGCGCCAGCCACATCCCGTCGATGCCGGTCTGCATACCCTCGCGCCGGCGTCCCGCGCCCAGCAGGTGCGCCACCCGCGCGGTGGTGGCGTAGGCGAGGAAGACGCACAGGCCCACGGCGGTGAGGATGATGGTCGATCCGATGGACAGTCCGGCCAGCGCCGCGTCGCCGAGATGGCCGACGATGGCGGTGTCGATGAGGATGAACGTGGGTTCGGCGATGAGCTGTCCGAACGTGGGCACGGCCAGCGCCATGATGCGACGTCTGGTGGCGGCGTCCGATGAGGCCGCGTCTGCGCCGTTCGCCGCGTCCTCGGTCCGCGCGGGGGCCGGTCGCGCCGCGTCGTCGGTCGTGTTCGCGTGTGTCACGGGTCGTCTCCCTCTCCGTCTCCGGCCGTCGCGTCGATGGGTTCCGCGCGCCGTTTTTCGTCCGATGCGCCGGCGCGTTCGACGCCGACGCGGCCGGTGGTCCGTGTCCACGATAGTGGTTCCCGATGGTCCGCGGGGCCGAATCGCGCCGGGGCGTCGCGGACGTGTCGTCCGTCCGTTCACCTGCCGTTCAACTGCGATTACCACGACGTTGGTGGTTGCGCAAGCGCCTGCCGGTGCTCGGTGAAGTTATCCCCAAGTTATGCACAGAGTTATCCCCATATTGTGGATAACTCTGTGCGTTGTCCACATGGTTATCCCCTAAATGTGGATAACTCGTTTCGCTATCCACAATGAATTCCGCGCGTGTCGCGGGTTTGGGGCCCGTGGATGTGGATAACGCTGTGGATAACTCGGCGCATCGGCATATCTAGGTGTGGATAACCGTGCCGGACCATATATCCATGGGTGTGCGGACCGTGTCGGGCGATATCTACCGGCCTCGCAATGGGGGAATCTATACTGTGGCCTATGGCAGAGGAAACATGGGATGACGAGGCGCCGGCCGGCGGATACGACGCCGGCGCCGACGAGTTCGGCGGGCAGGACGGCGGCTTCGGCGCCGACGAGGATCGGGCTCCCGGTCGGTCCGAGCGCGCCGGCCGTGGGGGAGCGCGTTCGCGCGGCGGCTCCGGCTACGTGCCGGGGGCCACCGGCACGCCGGTGCGCGACGCCCTGTTCGACCGAGTCCCCCCGCATGACGACGACGCGGAGATGGCCGTGCTCGGCGGCATGCTCATGAGCAAGGACGCCATCGGCGAGGTCTCGCAGATGATCGAGGTGACCGACTTCTACCAGCCGAAGCACCAGACCATCTACGAGGCGATCATCAACCTGTTCTCCGCCAGCCAGCCGGTGGACGCGGTGCTGGTGGCGAACGAGCTGCTCAAGCACGGCGACCTGGACAAGGTGGGTGGCGCCGACTATCTGCACTCCCTCGTGGCCTCGGTGCCGACGGCCGCAAACGCCACCTACTATGCGGAGATCGTGCACCAGCGCGCGATCCTCAGAAACGTGATCGCCGCGGGCACCAAGATCGCGCAGCTCGGCTACTCGGCCGAAGGCTCCCAGGCGGAGGACGTCGTCAACCTCGCCCAGGCCGAGGTGTACGAGATGAGCGTGGGCAAGGTGCGGCAGGACTATTCCGCCATCGGCCCCGTGGTGCATGACGCGCTGGACCAGCTCGACAAGCTCCAGCAGGGACTCGTCAACAAGGGCGTGCCCACCGGCTTCAGGGACATCGACGACCTCACCCAGGGCCTGCAGCCCGGTCAGATGGTCGTCGTCGCCGGCCGCCCGGCCATGGGCAAGTCCACGCTCGGCATCGACTTCGCGCGTGCCGCGGCCCTGCACCATCACATGACGACCATCGTGTTCAGCCTCGAGATGAGCAAGGTGGAGCTCGCGCAGCGCATCATCTCCGCCGAGACGAACATCCCACTGGGCGCGCTGCGCCGCGCCGACGAGATCACGCCGGAACGCTGGAACACGTTGAACGGCTTCTGGTCGAAGCTGGAGGACGCGCCGTTGTTCATCGACGATTCGCCCAACATGAGCCTCATGGAGATCCGCGCGAAATGCCGCCGGCTCAAGCAGACCAACGACCTGAAGCTCGTGGTCATCGACTACCTGCAGCTCATGACCTCCGGCAAGCAGGTCGAAAGCCGCCAGCAGGAGGTCTCCGAGTTCTCCCGCGCGCTGAAGCTCCTCGCCAAGGAGCTCGAGGTGCCGGTCGTGGCCCTCTCGCAGTTGAACCGTGGCCCGGAGATGCGCAACGACAAGAAGCCGCAGCTGTCCGACCTGCGTGAATCCGGCTCCATCGAGCAGGACGCCGACGTAGTGTTCCTCGTACATCGCCCGGACTTCTACGACAAGGAGGACCGGCCCGGCGAGGCGGACATCATCATGGCCAAGCACCGCAACGGTCCCACCGAGACCTTCCATCTGGCGTTCCTCGGCGCCACGTCCAAGTTCAAGGACATGCCGCAGGACTACAACGCCGGGCAGGGGGTGTGACATGGACCGCGAAGCGTATGGCCGTCCGCCGGCGTGGCCCGTCGGCGGCATGGACGGGCCGAGTGGGATGTTCTCCCGTGTTCCACGGCATGTTCCACGCGCCGGCGTCGATGTTTCACGCACTGTTCCACGCCTGCATGCCCCTGTTTCACAGGGTGTTTCACATTCGTCCACCGTATCCCACAGGAGGTTCCACGCACTATGACCCAGAAGGACCCCGCGACCCGCGCCCCCTGGAACGCGTTCGCCACGCCGCTCATCGGCAAGGGCGTGCGCTGGGCGTCGCGTCTGCTCCACCACGGCGGCTCCGCCTTCCCCGGCAAGATCGTCGAAGGCATCGACCCGACGTTCCTCGCACGCACGCTCGCGCAGCTGCCGCTCGGCGTCGTCCTCGTCTCCGGCACCAACGGCAAGACCACCACCACGCGCATGGTCGCCTCCATGCTCGCCGACCTGGGGCTCAAGGTGTTCACCAATCCCACCGGCTCCAACTTCACGCGCGGCGTGGCCTCCGCCCTGCTCGAACAGGTCAGCCTCTCCGGCCGTCTCGACGCCGACATCGCCGTCCTCGAACTCGACGAGGCGTACGCCGTGCACTTCGTGCGGCAGGTCCGCCCCCGCTACACGCTGCTGCTCAACGTGATGCGCGATCAGCTCGACCGCTTCGGCGAAATCGACAACACCGCACGCCTGCTCGGCCACGCGGCGGCCGCCACCACCGGCACCGTCGTGCTCAACCGTGAGGACCCGCGCATCGCCCGCCTCGCCGCGCTCGCGCCCGCCGGCACGGAGATCAGCTACTTCGGCCTCGCCGACGACCTCAAACGCTTCTTCCCGTCCGACGACGACATGGCCACCACCGTGAGCGCGGAGACGCACGACGCCGACGCGACGGACGGCGCCGACGCGTCGGACCGTCCGGTGTCGGACGCCACGACGCCGGACACGTCGACGGAACCCGACGCCGACGTCACGTTGACCGCCGTCGGCGACCACGCCGCGACCTTCCTGATGGACGGCGCGGAACACCACACCGACGTCCGTCTCGAAGGCGTCTACAACCTGTACAACGCGGCCGCCGCGCTCGCCGTCGTCCGCGCGGTCGTCGCCGACGCGCCGCGCGCACGCACCGCCGCCGCGCCCGCGGGCGGCGACGCGTTCCGCGAGCGGCTCAAGCGGTTCGCCGCGTCGGACGCCGACGCGCTCATCGCCGCCGTCTCCCGCGTCACGCCCGCATTCGGCCGCGGCGAGGTCATCGACGTCAACGGCAGCCCCACCGAACTGCTGCTCGTCAAGAATCCGATGGGCTTCCGCCTGTCCCTCGCCAGCTTCCCGCCTGAAGGCGCCGGCACGATGATCGTCATCAACGACGAATACGCCGACGGCCGCGACATGAGCTGGTTGTGGGACGTCGACTTCACGTCGCTGCGTGGCACCGGCGTCGCGCAGGTCTCCGGCGTGCGCGCGTGGGACATGGCGCTGCGCCTCGGCTACGACCAGGTGCCGGTCACTGCCGTCGACACGGACATCGACGCCGCGCTCGCCGCGTTCGTCGCCCGCAACCCGGGCGGCCGCAAGCACATCTACTGCACGTACACCGCGATGCTCAAGGTGCGCGCCGCCCTTGGGCGCATCGCGAACGTCGCCGACGCCGGCGTGGGCAAGTAAGGAGGTCTGAAGCAATGGACAAGACGATCGACGTGGTGTCCCTCTACCCGAAGGACATGAACATCTACGGCGACTCGGGCAACGTGCTCACCATCCGCCGTCGCCTCGAACTGTACGGCTACCGGCCGGTCATCCACGAGATCAACCAGGGCGACGCCTGGCCCGAACAGGTGGACATGATCCTCGGCGGCGGTGGGCAGGACAGCGGCCAAAGCAAGATCATCGACGACTTCTTCCGCCGTGCCGACCTGCTGCGCTCGCTCGCCGCGGACGGCATGCCCATGCTCATGATCTGCGGCATGTACCAGCTGTTCGGCGAATACTTCGAAACCTCCGAAGGCAAGCGTCTGGACGGCATCGGCGTGATCGGCGCCTACACCGTAGGCCAGGACGTGCGCATGATCGGCAACCTCGTCGAGCATTCCGCCGAATTCGGCGACGTCATCGGCTACGAGAACCACTCCGGCCAGACGTTCCTGCGCGAAGGCGTCCAGCCGTTCGGCCACGTGGATGCGGAAGGGCGCGGCAACAACGGCGAGGACCATACGGAGGGCGCGCGCGTTGGCAACGTCATCGGCACGTACATGCACGGCTCGCTCCTGCCGAAGAACCCCGCCGTCTCCGACTTCCTCATCCGCGCCGCCGTGGAACGCCGTTACGGCGCGACGGCGGGCGACGGCACGGACGGCCGCCTCGCCGCTGACGAACAGACGCCGGAACAGGCCGCCGAACTTGCACGCCTCGACGAAGTCGCGGCGCAGGCCCGCAAGGTCGCCGCCGCCCGGCCGAGGTGAGCGTCCGGACGGCCCGTCATACGGACAGACCGCGCGGGTGTCGTCCAAGGCGGGCCCGCCGGTCCATGGAGTACGCTGGAAGGTACGAGCGCGCGGCATCAGGCCGCGCACCGGCCTCGACAAGGAGGGGACATCATGGCTGATTTCGATTTGGGTGACGGTCTGCGCAAGGTCGTGCTGGCGGGCATCGGCGCCCTCGCCACCGGATACGAGAAGGGCAGCGAGCTCGTCGACGACCTCGTGAAGAAAGGCGAGCTGACCGTCGAACAAGGCAAGAGCCTCAACACCGAACTCAAGCGCAAGGTGGGCGAATCGCTCGTCAACGACGCGAACAAGGACGACGAGAAGCGTGCCGCCGCCAAGGCGGACGCCGCTGTGGCGGAATCGGCGGAACCGTCCGCCGAAGCCGAGGACAAGCCGTCCGAGGACTGATCGCCGTACCGGTACGGACCGGTGCAGCGAATCGAACGAATCATATGGGAGCGGACCCCGAGCCGCAATGTCGGCGAGGGGACGCTCCCGTCGTGCGTAATGCCGTGGAACGCCCCGCACGGCAGGGCGAGGACGCGGACGGCCCGAGATGGACGGCCTGACACGGACGGCCCGAGAGGATGGAGGTCACGGGCATGACGACCGAAGACGCGACGCCGCGGCATCCCGCCGCCGACGAATCGGACGCATCGAGCGCGCCGCGCGAATCCCGCGTCCCCAACGAACCGGGAACGGCACACGCCGCGACGGACGCACCGCACAAGACGACGGGGACGTCGGCACCGGCACTGGACGGAACGGAACCCGATGCGTCGCACATCGCCGCGCCGCCCATCTCCCCGGACATCCCCGTACCCGTGCCCGTGTGGGACACCGGCCGGGACGAAACCATCGGCCTGTTTGGCCCGCGCCGCGACGACTTCTCCCAGCGCTACCACCTGACCCGATGGGGCAAAGCCAAGCGCCTCGCCCAGATCACGCGCATCGTCAACCAGTTCGACGCGCTCAAAGGACTCACGCCCGTCAAGATGCGCCTCATGTTCGAGGCGCTCGGACCCACGTTCGTCAAAGTCGGCCAGATCCTCTCGATGCGCTCCGAGATCCTGCCGCAAAGCTTCTGCGACGAACTCGCCAAACTGCGCGCCGACGCCGACCCTATGCCGTACCAGACCGTCCTCGACGTGCTGACCGGCGAATACGGCCGGCCGATCGACACGATCTTCGAACACATCGACCCCAATCCGCTGGGATCCGCGTCCCTCGCGCAGGTCCACCGCGCCACGCTCACGACCGGCGAGGACGTGGCCGTCAAGGTGCAGCGCCCCGGCGTGCGCGAGACGATGGCGCAGGACGTATCCATCATGCGCTCCATCGCCAAGGCGGCGACCAAGGTGATCGGCTCCACGCAGATCGTCGACCTCAAAGGCGTGGTCGAGGAGCTGTGGGACACGTTCGAATCGGAGACCGACTTCCTGGTGGAGGCCCGCAACCTCGCCGAATTCAAACGGTTCGCCTCGCGCTTCGCCTACATGGACTGCCCGCGGCCGTACCCGGACCTGTGCACCGAACACGTGGTGGTCATGGACTACGTGGACGGCATCTCCGTCTCCCACCCGGGCAAACTCGTCGCCGCCGGCTACGACCTCAAGGACATCGGCACCAAACTCGTCGACAACTACGCCACGCAGATCCTCGACGACGGGTTCTTCCACGCCGACCCGCACCCGGGCAACATCATCATCCGCGGCGGGCAGATCGTGCTCATCGACCTCGGCATGACCGGACGGCTCGACGCGAAGACCCGCGCGGTGATGAAGGACATGATCTTCGCCGTGGCCAAACGCGATTCGCCGGCCCTGGCGGACGGGCTGCTGCGGTTCGCCGGCGCGGAGGCCGACCCGGCCGACTACCCCTCGCTGCTCGCCGACCTCGATGTGATCGTCAAGGAATACGGCACGGTGGAGCTGGCGGAGCTCGACATCGCCGCGTTCATCACGGCGCTGACCTCGCTGGCGCAGCGCCACGGCATCGAGGTACCGAGCACGGTCACCACGGTGGGTCGCGCGCTCGTCACGCTCGAAGGGCTGCTCGACGAGTTCATTCCCGACGTGAACATGATCGAGATCATCTCCCGGCACATCGCCACGTCGCGCACCCCCAAGGAGATGGTCGAAGGCGAGCTCAAATCGTTGGGGGTCGAGGGGCATGCGGCGCTGCACAGCGCGCTCGACGCGATGAGCGAGCTCAATGTGGCCGCCCGTATGCTCACGCGCGGCCAGCTGCGCATGAACATGGAGCTCGTCGGCTCGCAGGAGCCGTTCCAGCTGCTCTCCGACATGGTCAACAGACTCACGATGGCGCTGATCGTCGTCGGTCTGTTCATCGGCTCGTCGATCGTCTACTACGCCGGCATGAAGCCGATCATCTTCGGCATCCCGATCGTCGGTTTCATGGGGTATGTGGTGGCGTTCGTGCTCGGGTGCTGGATCGTCGTGGACATCTATCTCAAGGGCCGCAAGTCCAGGAAGCGGTAGCGGGTTTGCGTTGGGGCTCTGGGGTCTCTTCTCTGGGGGTCTCCGGGGGTCTCTGGGGTTTCCGGGGTCTCTAGGGGTCTCCGGAGGGGCCGGTGCGGTTCTCTCGCGGCCGATAGTCGCGGTGCGTTTGTGGCTTCCGCGGCAATCGGCCGCTGGGGGTTGCTCAGTGTCCGTTTGTCGCGGTAGCCGAGGTCTCGCCGCGATTATCGGCCGCTGGCTGGTGCTGAAGGTCCGTTTGTCGCGATGGCCGAGGTCTCGCCGCGATTATCGGCCGCTGGTGTCTTCTTGGAGGCCGATACCCGCGGTGTGGCTTTGGTTTTTGCGATTTTCGGCCTCTGAGAGTTGTTGGGCGTCCGATAGTCGCGGTGGAGCTGTGGTTTCTGCGGTAATCGGCCTCGGACGGGTGCTGTGCGTCCGATTTCCGCGGTAGCTGGGGTTCCGTCGCGGCAATCGGCCTCGGACGGGTGCTGTGCGTCCGATTTCCGCGGCGCCATCGTGTTGCCGCGATTCCCGGCCTTCGGCATGAATCAATGATGCAGTGCTTCGCCGTGGAAGGGGTCCATCACATGTCGTTCGTCTCCCCGTCGTTCGTCTCCCCGTCATCCATCGCCCCATCATCCGTAACCCATCATGCCTTCGGCGGAATGCCGTTCCCGCCTGTCGGCTGGGGTACTCCGAGCTCCATCAGCTTGTGCTCCAATCGCTGCGGCTGCATGATGTCCTCGTAGAACACGTGCACGATGCCGCTGACACCTTGCTCCCAGAGATGTTGGTCCCGACGGCGCGCGTAGTCCATCTTCGCCTGAAGACTGGCGCGATTCGGATTGCTGGTATCCGCGTATTTGGCCATGCCGTCGTATTCCATGACGAGTATCTGGCCGTCGGCGAGCCGCCAGCAGCAATCCACCCGGTAGGGGGCAGCCGGATTGTCCGGATTCGTGAATTCCGCCTGCAGTTCCGGTGCGGCGTAGCTGAGGGTCAGGATGTGCGCACGGAGCATCGATTCCCCGCCGTTCTCGCTGCGCGGGTCGGCGTGGCGCAGCAGCGTGGCTACGGCGTCATCATCGCGTCGGCGGATCTTGGCCATCGTGGAACGGACATCCTTGGCGGTGACCTTCCCGGTGCGCAATGCGGAGTCGTAGATGGGCAGGGCTTGGACGAATGGGTATGCGGCGCAGTCGATGAGCGTGCGTGCCGGCGACGTCATGAGTATGCCTTGGCTGGTTCGCCACTTCGGGATGTCGGTCATGGGTATGCGGCGCAGCGACTCGTGGTCGCGTGGGCTGTGCCCTCCGTTGCTGGCGATCGTCACTGACCCGTCGTGAAGCGTATAGGAGTGTTGGTATCCGTGCAGGCATGCGGCGCTGATTCCTGCGAAGACCCAGGTCTTGTGCTTCGTCGCCAACGCCCGGATGATGTGCAGTGAGCGTTCCTCCGCGTTGAGGTTCGCCCAGTAGGCTGCGTCCGCGTAGCAGTTGGGATATGGCCGTACCAGTTCCTTGGCGGCGAAGCGTCGCCGCAGCGCCTTTTGCATGGCGTCGCCTTCGCCGATGGCGCATCGTCGCGCGTGCTCCGCGTCCTGCAGCAGTGCCTTGACTCCGTGGTGTGTTCTCATGATTCGACGGTAAGGAGGCCGAGACCTCCATGTCAACGTGAACCGGGCAATGTGGATAGAGCCCCCTCGCCTGGGCTGATTGTGGATAACTCGGTTTTCGGCCGCTGAGGGTTGTTGGGTGGCCGTTTGTCGCGGTGGCTGGTTTGTTGTCGCGGCAATCGGCCGCTGGTTGGTGCTGTGCGTCCGATAGTCGCGGTGGAGCTGTGGTTCCTGCGGTTTTCGGCCTTTGAGGGTTGTTGGACGTCCGTTTGTTGCGGTGAGGTTGTGGCTTCTGCGGTTTTCGGCCTTTGAGGGTTGTTGGACGTCCGTTTGTCGCGGTAGCCGAGGTCTCGCCGCGATTATCGGCCGCTGGCGTCTTCTTGGAGGCCGATACCCGCGGTGAGGCTTTGGTTTTTGCGATTTTCGGCCGCTGGTTGGTGCTGTGCGTCCGATAGTCGCGGTGGAGCTGTGGTTCCTGCGATTTTCGGCCGCTGGTGTCTTCTTGGAGGCCGATGTCCGCGGTGAGGCTTTGGTTTCCGCGATTTTCGGCCGCCGCCACGGATGCGGTGGCTGCAGTGGATATGGTTACGGCGATGAGAGCATCGCCGACATGTCGAGACCTAATCCATGCGTGGGCGTCGGATGTTCCATACGCTGGGGAGAGGTCTGACCGGGCCCGATTAGTCCGTGCCCGATCAACCCGATCGCCCCAATCGGTGCAGAGACGCAAAGCGATGCACGGCGGCGTCGTAAGAGAAAAGGGCACGACGGCGATGTCTCGATATTTCACTTGGAATACCGGGCGCATCGCCCTGACCTTCGACAACGGTGACGACGATTTCGTGGTGATGTGCGCCGTGCGCATGGACGGCGTCGAGGCGACGTAGGCGGCGAACGCGGCGAAGGCCGTGAGGTGCGGATTGCCCTGCCGTGGCGCCGTGGCTCCATGGCCGCGACGTCGTGGCCGCGACTCTGCTGCCCGCCGGCGAAGGTTTCGCCGACTGGCCCGTGCGTTGGGATGCCGACGCCGCGCAGGCCGTGGTGACGGTGCCATCCGGCACCGGATACAGTTCGCGCACGTTCGGGTTCCGCGCGTGACGTCAGTCCGCCTGATCCGCCTGACCCGTCCGGCCCGCCTGACCCGCCACCTTGACGCCGCCCGGCCCGCCTGACCCATTCAGTCCAGCGGCAGCGTCGATTCGCGTTGGACGAGCCGGCAGTGCACGTAGGTGGTGCCGTGGTGCGGTTTGCCGTTGATGGCGTCCATGAGGCAACGGGCCGCCACGCGTCCGATGGTCTCGGTCTCGTTGTCGATGGAGGTGAGGGCGGGGCGCGAGTAGGTGGTGAGGATGTCCCAGTTGTCGTGGCCGATGACGGCGACATCGTCCGGGATGCTCAGCCCGCGCTGTTTGAGCGCGTCGATGCAGCCGCGCGCGAGCTGGTCGCTCTGGCAGATGATGGCGTCGAGCTGCACGCCCTGGTCGAGCAGGAGGCGTGTGGCTGCACGTCCCCAGTCTTCGTTCCATGGGCCGAAGCGTACGGGTCCGGCGGGTTCCATGCCGAGTTCGGCGAGGGCTTCCATGGCGCCTTTGTAACGGTCGGTGGCGGCCTGGTAGGTTTCGTCGCCGGCGATGATGGCGATGCGTTTGCGGCCGCAGGAGATGAGGTGGTTGACGGCGATGCGTCCGGCTTCGACGTTGTCGCAGGTGACGGAGCAGTCGTCGTGGTTTGTGGAGGGGCCGTAGGCGTAGACGATGGGCACGCCCCAGTCGTCGCCTACGGAGGGGCGTGAGTTGGTGCCGCGTTGGACGAGGATGATGCCGTCCACTTTGAGGGAGAGGAGTTTTTCGATGTGCGCGCGTTCGAGCTGTGCGTCGCCGCGCGCGTTTGCGAGGAGGATGGAGGTGGATTGGGCGCGCAGTTCGTTCTCCGCGCCGATGAGGATCGGGGTGGAGAAGCGTCCCTGCAGGTCGGAGGTGATGAGTCCGATGAGCCCGGAGGTGCCGCGGGCGAGCGATTGGGCGAGTTTGTTGGGGGAGTAGTTGAGCTGTTGGGCCGCGGCGAGCACGCGTTTGCGCGTCTCCTCGCTGATGCGGGGCTTGTTGTGGAGCGCCTTCGACGCGGTGGCGAGCGATACGCCCGCGGCGGCGGCCACGTCCTCCAGTCGTGCGGCCTGTCTTCTGTCTTCGGCCATGTCCTGTCCTTAGGTTGTAGGCGATGCGCGCCGGTGGGTGGCGTGCGTCGCGCACGTATGCGATTGGCGCTTTGACGCCGAGGCGCCAACGACGTCGATGGAACCGCTTGTGCGACGAAGCTCCCCCTATTATAGGCCACGATGCGAAAGTTTTCGCATTTTGGCATGTTGCGTGAGGTGTTTGGTAGATTGCGTTCGTTTCGACATGAGAAAGTGCGAAAGTGTTCGGTTTTCCTGTGAAGTACCTCAAAAGAGGCGACACGCCTCGTTTTATGCTGGTTTTTGCGGTGTCAAACCGGTTCGATTGAGGTCTGAAGCGCACATTTCACGGCGTGTCGGGGGTGCTTTCGCGAAAGTGCGAAAGCGGTTTTGCGTTTTCTGGCGAGGTGCGCTATATTGTGAAAAGGCTTTCGCAGAGTTTCGTTCAGTCGAAGGAGGACCGAACGGGACACCGCGAAAGGCCAGGAGGCGGAAGGTCCGCCACCGCCTCTCAGAGATGAGCGGAAACATACTAGAGAAAGAAGTGATTATGTCTTTCAACAAGGTCACTCGCACGCTTGCCGGCATCGCCGCCGCCGCGATGCTTATCCCGCTGGCCGCCTGTGGTGGTGGCAGCAGCAACGGTGCTGCCGACACCTCGGACATCCCGGCCAAGGGCACCGATGACGGCACCACCATCACCATGTGGACCCGTTCCCCGCTGGAGCGTCAGGCCAAGGGCGTCGTCGAGGCCTACAACAAGAGCCACAAGAACCAGGTGAAGCTGGAGATCATCCCGAACGACGATATGGAAGGCAAGGTCGGCGGCGCCACGCAGACCGACTCCCTGCCCGACATCCTCGCCGGCGACGTCGTGCGTATTCCTTACTGGGCCTCCGAAGGCATCTTCGCGGACATCACCAAGCAGATCGACGGACTCGACAACCTCAAGGACCTGCAGCAGGGCCACATCGAGGCCGGCACCGTGGACGGCGCCAAGCACACCCTGCCGTTCATCACCGACGTCTCCGTGATGGTCTGGAACAAGAACCTCTACAAGGAGGCCGGACTGGACCCGGAGCAGGGCCCGAAGTCCATCGATGACTTCCTCACCCAGGCCAAGGCCGTGGCCGCCCTCGACAAGGATGGCGTGGCGGGCTCCTACCTCGCCGGTCAGTCCGGCGGCGCCCTGGTGTTCGACCTCTTCCCGTCCGTGTGGGCCGACGGCGAGTCCGTCATGAACGAGGACGGCACCGCCGCCACCCTGAACAACTCCTCCATGAAGGCCGTCCTGGACGCCTACAAGGAGCTGGCCAACACCAAGAACGGCCTCGGCGCGGGCTCCAAGGAAGAGACCGGTGCCACCTGGACCGCCCCGTTCGCGAACGGCAAGATCGGCGTCATGCCCTACCCGAACACCTCCCTCAACGACATCTTCGACGCTGAGAAGAACGGCGGCTTCGAGGTCGGCGTGACCCCGATCCCGGGCACCAAGGAAGGCAAGACCTCCACGTTCCTCGGTGGCGACGCCATGGGCATCTCCAAGGACTCCAAGCACGTCGCGCAGGCCTGGAACTTCCTCTACTGGCTGATGCAGTCCGACACCCAGAAGGAAGTCTTCGCCGACAACGGCTACACCGCCTCCAACATCGAGACCCTGAAGACCGCCTACAAGGACGCCGATCCGCGCATCCAGACCATCAACTCCACGATCATCGACGGCAACGGCCAGACCCCGAAGTCCGCCGCCTTCAACGAGGGCTTCAACGCCGCCGGCTCCCCGTGGCAGCTGCTCGTCCAGAACGCCGTCTGGGGCAAGAGCGACCTCAAGGCCGACAACCAGGCCGTCACCGACGTCCTCGCCGGCAACTGATCGCCATCCGGCGAGGTCCACGGACCACGCCGCATAGATAACTGAACACCCGCCTCCGGTCCGTCTCCCAGGACCGGGCCGGAGACGGCTTCAGAACACCTCACCGCATCCATGCATGTGTTCTGTTGCCGGGGCCGATTCCGTCTTCCTGTTGATATTTCTCCTTCCTTTCTCCTCCAGGAACCGGCCCCGATAACGGATTGCATCCAAGGTTGTCTTTCAATCCCCAATCCCGTCATCCCATTTTTCGATCATTCGATCACACATCCCAAAGGAGAGAAGCATGTCAAGTGTTTCCAAGTCCGCGGCTGTGCCCGAGCACAAGTCCACGGCCAAGGCGCAGGCATTCAAGCGCGGCATCCTGTACGCGCTGCCGGACTGGGCCATGATCGTCGTCCTCTTCTTCGTGCCTATCGTGCTGCTGGTCATCATGGCCTGCTCGCGTTGGTCCCTGCTGGGCGGCAACCGCGGCTTCAACTTCCCGGACAACTTCGTCGAGGTCGTCAACAACAAGCTGTTCTGGCCCTCCATCTGGTTCACGCTCGAATACACGGTGATCGTCACCATCTTCCTGCTGGCGCTGGGTCTGGGCATGGCGCTCATCGTGCAGGAGAGCACCAAGTGGAACAACGTGCTGCGCACCTGCTTCCTGCTCCCCTCCGCAACCGGTCTCGCCTCCGCGTCCCTGCTGTTCTACGCGCTGTACTCCCCGCAGGTCGGCCCGCTCACCAAGATCCTGAGCGCCTTGGGCCTCATGCAGGACGGCGGCTCCGTGCTCGCCACCGGACAGTCCGCGCTGTGGGCCACGATCGTCGTCATCGTCTGGCGTTTCTCCGGCTACTACATGCTGCTCATGATGATCGGCCTGCAGGCCATCCCGGGCGACCTCTACGAGGCGGCCCGCATGGACGGCGCCGGCACCTGGCGCATCTTCCGCTCCATCACCCTGCCGCTCATGAAGCCCACCATCGTGATGTGCCTCGTGTACTGCGTCACCGGCTCCATCCTCGCCTTCGACCAGTTCTTCATCCTCACCAAGGGCGGCCCGAACAACTCCACGATGACCGTGGTCCAGCTCATCTACAACTTCGCGTTCGACTCCAAGAAGGACCTCGGCATGGCCGCGGCGCTGTCGCTGATTGTGCTCGTCGCCCTCGTCATCATCAACTCCATCCAGATGCGCGGCATGCGCGATAACACCAAGTGAGAAAGGGGAGGTAACACATCATGTCTACCCCGCTGTGGAAGCGCGTCATCGCCCGCGTCCTCGAAGGCCTGCTGGCCCTCATCTTCATCTCCCCGCTGATCTGGGTCGTGGTCAGCTCCTTCAGCCCTCAGGCCGGTTCCGCCCAGTCCAAGGGCTGGGGCGTGGCCAACTACCTGACCCTGTTCGGTTACCAGGAGGGCCTGCCCAAGTACCTGTTCAACTCCATCGTCGTCAGCGCCGTGGCCGTGGTCTTCTCCGTGGTCGTCTGCACGCTCGCCGGCTACTCCTTCTCCCGCTTCGACTACCCGGGCCGCAACCTCGGCTTCATGGTGACCCTGTCCATCCTCATGGTCCCGTACGCCTCCCTGCTGATCCCGCTCATGGTCTGGTTCAAGGACATCGGCCTCAACGACACCCTGCTCGGCGTCGGCCTCGTCATCACGCTGTTCCAGTTGCCTATGTCGACGTTCATCATGCGCAACGCGTTCGACGCCATCCCGAAGGACATGGAGGAGGCCGCCATGGTCGACGGCTGCAACTCCTTCCAGGCCCTGTTCAAGATCCTGGTGCCGGTCGTCAAGCCGTCCATGGTCACCGTCGGCCTGCTGGCCTTCCTCGAGGCGTGGAACAACTTCATGATCCCGCTGTACTTGAGCTCCTCCGCGAAGAGCACCCTGCCGCTCGCCATGGTGAACATGCGCCAGCAGACGATGGGCGTCATCGACTACGGCGCCACCGAAGCCGGCGTCGTCGTCCTCCTCATCCCCTGCGCCATCCTGTTCCTCGCCCTCCAGAAGTACTACGTCAAGGGCTTCATGGCTGGAGCGGTGAAGGGCTGATGCCCTTCAGGGGAGCCCGGTGGGCTCCCCGACCGCTCCAGGCCGAGCGACGGCAGTCGCGAGGCCAACACTGAGCCTCGCCGAAGGCGAGTCCGCAATTGCAGGACCGGTGCCGTGAAGGGCTGATGCCCTTCAGGGGAGCCCGGTGGGCTCACCGGCCAATTCAATCCATCACCACGGCTGTGGCGCGTGATACGCCGCGCCACAGCCGTTCATCGTGAAAGGTCAATCATGAAGGTAACGATTACCTCCCCGTTCTGGAAGCAGCGCCGCGACCAGATCGTCGAGTCGGTAATCCCGTACCAGTGGGGCGTGATGAACGACGAGATCGACACCGTCGTTCCGGACGACCCCGCCGGCAACCAGCTTTCCGACAACAAGAGCCACGCGGTGGCGAACCTCAAGGTGGCCGCGGGCGAACTCGACGACGAGTTCCATGGCATGGTGTTCCAGGACTCGGACGTCTACAAGTGGCTGGAGGAGGCCGCGTACGCGCTGGCCTACCATCCGGACCCGGAGCTCAAGGCCCTGTGCGACAGGACGGTGGACCTCATCGCCCGCGCCCAGCAGCCCGACGGCTATCTGGACACCCCCTATCAGATCAAGTCCGGCATCTGGGCGGAGCGTCCGCGCTTCTCGCTCATCCAGCAGAGCCACGAGATGTACGTGATGGGCCACTACATCGAGGCGGCCGTCGCCTACCACGAGGTCACCGGCAACGAGCAGGCCCTCGACGTGGCCAGGAAGATGGCCGACTGCCTGGACGCCAACTTCGGCCCCGAGGACGGCAAGATCCACGGCGCCGACGGCCACCCGGAGATCGAACTGGCCCTCGCCAAGCTGTACGACGTCACGCACGAGCAGCGCTACCTGACGCTCGCCCAGTACCTCATCGACGTGCGCGGCCAGGACCCGAAGTTCTACGACAAGCAGCGCGAGGCCATGCACGGGGACAACATCTTCCCGGACCTCGGCTTCTACAAGCCTGAATACTTCCAGGCCGCCGAACCGGTGCGCAAGCAGCAGCACGCCAACGGCCACGCGGTGCGCGTCGGATACCTGTGCACCGGCATCGCCCACGTCGCCCGCCTGACCGGTGACGAGGACCTCATGGAGACGGCGAAGCGCTTCTGGCGCAGCATCGTTACCAAGCGCATGTACGTGACCGGCGCCATCGGATCGACGCACGTGGGCGAATCGTTCACCTACGACTACGACCTGCCGAACGACACGATGTACGGCGAGACGTGCGCGTCCGTGTCGATGAGCATGTTCGCGCAGCAGATGCTGCTCGCCGAGCCGAAGGGCGAGTATGCGGATGTGCTGGAGAAGGAGCTGTTCAACGGCTCGATCGCCGGCATCAGCCTCGACGGCAAGCAGTACTACTACGTCAACGCCCTGGAGACCACGCCCGACGGCCTGGCCAACCCGGACCGCCACCACGTGCTCTCGCACCGCGTCGACTGGTTCGGCTGCGCCTGCTGCCCGGCGAACATCGCCCGTCTCATCGCCTCGGTGGACCGCTACATCTACACGGTGCGCGACGGCGGCGCCACGGTGCTCAGCCATCAGTTCATCGCCAACGAGGCCGCGTTCGACAACGGTCTCGCCGTGACGCAGGAGTCGAACTTCCCGTGGGACGGCTACGTGGCCTTCCACGTGTCGCTGCCGGCGGACGCCGCCGCCCCGGTGCGGTTCGGCGTGCGCATCCCCGCATGGTCCGCGTCCGCGTTCGCGCTGAAGCGGGACGGCGAGCCCGTCGCCGCCTCCGTTAGGGACGGTTTCGTGTACTTCGACGTCGCGCCGGGCGATGCGTTCGCCCTCACGCTCGACCTGGACATGTCCGTGAAGTTCGTGCGCGCCAACTCGCACGTGCGCTCCGACGCCGGCCAGGTGGCCGTGATGCGCGGCCCGTTGGTGTACTGCGCCGAGCAGGCCGACAACGAGGGCGATCTGTGGTCGTACCGTCTGGCCGACGGCGTGACCGGCGTGTCCGCCGATGTGGCGTTCAAGCCGGATCTGCTGGGCGGCGTGGACACGATCGCGCTGCCGGCGGTGCGCGAGGAGGCCGATGGCGACGACGCCCCGCTGTACCTTCCGGCCGACGAGCCGCGCAAGGGCGAGGCGGCGACGCTCACGCTGGTGCCGTACTACTCGTGGGCGAACCGCGAGCTGGGCCAGATGCGCGTCTTCCAGCGCCGATAGCGCGTCCGTGCCGTCCCGTCCGTGCGGGCGGAACGGCTTCCGCGGCCGGCCGATACCTCCGCTCGGGGGTGTCCGCCGGCGGAACGGCAACTATTCTTGCGGTTTTGGAAGGCCGGGGTGTCGACGCCGACGTCTCCCGGAGCCGCGGGCCGGACGGCGAGCGATTGGAGCCGCGAACCGCCCGGGGAACGAGGCCTCCCGCATGGGGTTGCAAACCCATGCGGGAGGTTTTTTCATGCGCGCAACGGTGTCGCGGGGAGAGGCGGGTAGGCGAAGCAACGCGGGTTCCATTCGGGATGGGGCGCGGCGCGGGTCAAATCCGCGGCTAGGACGTCCGTTTCTATAGAATCGGGCGTGTGTGTTGCCCGTTTGTCGCCTGAAGTGTCCGTTTCTATAGGATCGGGCGTTTGCACCACCCGTCTGCCGCCTGAAGCGTCCGTTTCTATAGGATTGGGTGCGGCAGGGGTCTGATTGTTGGATGAAGTGTCCGTTTCTATAGGATCGGGCGTGTGTGCCGTCCGTTTACCGCCTGAAGTGTCCGTTTCTATAGGATCGGGCGTGTGTGCCGTCCGTTTACCGCCTGAAGTGTCCGTTTCTATAGGATTGGGCGTTTGCACCACCCGTCTGCCGCCTGAAGCGTCCGTTTCTATAGGATTGGGTGCGGCAGGGGTCTGGTTGTTGGGTGGGGCATCCGTTTCTATAGAATCGGACGAATAATCAACAACGATCAGCATTTGGGCCGCGATGCGACGAAGATGTCGCATTCCGTGTGTTCATGTTCGTTTCACTGTTGGTTTTGGGCGGTGACACGCGCGGCGGCACCACTTCCGAATGTGAAAATAGTCTGCGAAAGCGGCGAGTTATTTGAGTTATTGCTGCTGTGATTACTTGTGATTGCTGAAGAAAACTTGAGAAAGCGCATTCGCATTGTTATCCTGAAGCCATCTTGGCCGGTTCGCTCCAATGACGTCATAGAACCGGGTGGGGGACTTGTTCCACGCAAAAGGGTACACACTGACGGACACGTGCGCCTTGGCAGGGATGCCGGGATGCGCAAGAGGACCGGGGAGGAAGTTTCGGCATCGGCTTTCGCCTGATACGGAGGATGCGCGCCACTGCGGGCACGAATCGGCCGTGACGGGCGGGGATGCGGGCGCCGGGAACCGGGACCTGCCGCGCGATGACGCACGCCCGTCAAGGGAAGGAAGGGCCATAGCACCTATGGTTACGCACAGTTCACACCACGTGGCGCGCAGATCGGCGACGATACTGCTCGCGGGCGTGCTCAGCGTGGGGATGGTCATGCCATTCACCACATCCGCCTACGCGGCGGACGGCGTCAGCCGGCCGAACACCTCGCTCGGGTTCCCGACGTTCAAGGGCGCCAAGGATCCGATTCCGGCGGTCGACGGCCTCGCCACGAACACCATCAGCCCGGCGAACAGCTACCTGCAGCAGATCTTCGACAAGGACAAGGCCAACGGCGCCGGCACCGACACCAAGCACGACTTCTGGATCGACCGCATGCTCACCCGCACCGGCACCGACCCGCAGCAGGTCTCCGGCGCCCCCGGCTTCCAAGGCCCCTACGGCCCGGAGAACTGGGTCGCCCAAGGCGAGGACGCCAACGGGAACAAGTACTCGTACAATAACCCCGACGGCAACGGCTACCTGTTCACCCGCGGCCGCGCCGCCTTCATGTACACGTACAAGACCGACGTCATCGGCTTCGGCGGCAACCTCGCCTACTGGGATGTGACCGACCAGGAGGGCTACGACATCACCGCCACCGTGGACGGCCAGCAGGTCGCCCTCACCGAGGACGGCGCGCAGCGCAAGCAGACCCCGAGCTACTGGACCAGCGTCTACACCAACGCGGACAAGTCCCTCACCGTCACCGTCGTCAAGTACATCACCAACAACAACGTGCTCGTCACCGAACTCCAGCTGACCGGCACGAAGACGCAGGACGTGACCCTCACCGCCAACGCGCCCCTCGCCACCACCGCCGAGGGCGACGAGCTCACCGGCCGCTTCGCCGCGAAGAACAACCTGACCACCGTGTACCCGCGCTTCTCCGGCAACGGCTTCACGCCTCAGGACGGCAAGCTCGTGAGCACCGTGCACGTGACCGCCGGCGCGAAGGACCCCGTGCGCACCAAGGTGCAGCTGGGCCTCGTCACCGACGAGATCCCCGCCTCCCGCACCGAATACGAGGCCACCCGCACCGGCGACCGCAAGGACCCGGCCGCGAGCTACACCGCGCACGTCACCGAATACAACCAGTGGTGGGTGGACAACATCCCCTACATGGAGACGCCCGAGCACAACATCGACAAGACGCTGTTCTACCGCTGGTGGCTCTCCCGCTTCAACTACCTCGACGCGGACATCCCCGGCGGCCCGATGGCCTTCCCGACCTCCATCGAAGGCGTGCTCGGCTACAACAACGCCATCGACCTGACCGTCGGCATGTTCATCGACGACCTCAAGTGGATGCGCAACCCCGAATACTCCTACGGCCCGTGGCTCAACATGGGTGAGAACGCCCGCAGCAACGGCCAGTACCGCGACAACCAGGCCGACCCGCAGAACTGGGGCGCCAGCCACACGCAATGGATCAGCGAAGCCGCGTGGAAGTCGTACCAGATCCACGGCGGCGACGCGGACATCGCCCAGAAGTTCGCCGACTACGCGTACGGCGACACCAAGGGCCAGCTCGCTGCGCTCGACTCCGACGGCGACGGCCTGCTCGACACCAACTGGAACGCTTGGACGGGCAACGACGCCGACGCCGTCTCCTTCGACGAGGTCAGCGGCGCACGTCTGGACCGCGCCGAAAGCGCTACCGTGTACGCGGGCGCCAAGGCGGCGGCGGAGGCCTACCGCGAGGTGGGCGGCGCCGAGAACGAGGCCAAGGCCAAGGAGATGGACGAATACGCCGCCAAGGTCAAGAACGGCGTCATCGACAACCTCTGGGACTCCAAGGACAAGCTGATCCGCCACCAGTTCGCCAACGGCGCCAAGAAGGACCAGCAGGCGAAGTACAAGGAGATCAACAACTTCACGCCGTACTTCACCGACCTCATGCCGGCCGAAGGGGACAAGGACTACAACGACGACTACGAGAGCGCCCTGCGCCTGCTCGCCGACGCCGACCAGCACCCGGTCTTCCCGTTCGCCACCGCCAACCAGGCGGACGACAAGCTCGTGCGCGAACTCGGCAAGAAGCCGACGAACAACTTCTCCGTCATCAACTCCACGCTGTACTTCCGCATCTACTCCGAGGCGATTCGCAAGTACCACGCGGCCGACAAGGGCTACGTCACCCCCGAGCAGTTCAAGCAGCTGCTCTACTGGAACGCCTTCGCCCACTACCAGGGCGGCGACAACCAGCTCATCGACCAGAACGAGTTCTGGAACAACGCCTCCACCGAGAACGGCGGCAAGGTCCAGTACCGCTCCTGGATTCACCACACCCAGCTCGGCACCACGAACTGGACGATGGTCGAGGACGTGGCCGGCGTGCGCACCCGCACGGACAACAAGCTCGAGCTGTACCCGATCGCCATCCCCGGATGGAACCACTTCATCGTGAACAACCTCAGCTACCACGGCAAGAACCTCACGGTGGTCTGGAACAACGACGGACACTACACCGACGCGCCCAAGGGCTACAGCGCCTACGTGGACAACAAGCTCGTCTTCACCTCCGACAAGCTCGCCCACGTGGTCTATGACCCGACCACCGGCAAGGTGGACGTGCAGGACAAGTCCGGCGCCAAGGTGACCAACACCGCCACCGCCGACCTGCCCGACGCCAAGGGCGTGGTCTACAAGTCCACCGACCGCGTCACCCAGGTGCTCGCCAAGGCCGGCGTCGACGCAGCGAACGACGACAAGAGCACGGAGAACCTGGCCAAGGGCGCCGACGTCGAAGCCACCTACGAGGCGGACAAGAACAACGGCGCGGCCAAGAACGCCGTCGACGGCACCACCACGAACGTCAAGTACTGGTCCACGAAGGGCTCGCCCAACAAGACCGACACGCTCACCGTGGACCTCGGCAAGGAGCAGACCGTCGACGACGTGCGCCTCTTCTTCTACAAGACCACCACGTCCGCCACGGACGCCGGTCTCGCCGAACCGCAGATGTACACCGTCGAATACCTCGACAAGGACGGCACGTGGAAGGCGGTGCCCGACCAGACCCGCACCCCGGCCATCCCCGCCGGCAATCTCAACCGCGTCCAGTTCTCGCCCGTGACCACCTCCAAGCTGCGCGTCACCGTGACCCCGCAGCCCGGCTACGCCGTGGCCCTCAAGGAGTTCGAGGCCTACAACACCGGTGAGAAGGCCGAAGCGGCCGGCAACACCGCGCCGAGCGTCGACGCCTTCATCAAGGACACCCGCGTGGGCCGCGTCGAGATCAGCGGCACCGTGAAGGACGACGGCCTGCCGAACGGCACGCTCTCCACCGAATGGAGCGTCGTCTCCGCGCCGGAAGGCGGCGAAGCGACCTTCGAGAACGCCAAGTCGGTGACCACCACCGCCAAGTTCTCCAAGGAAGGCGCCTACGTGCTGCGTCTGACCGCCTCCGACGGCGACAAGACCAGCTCGTTCGACCTCACCGTCAACGCCACCGTTTCCGACGGCACCGTGAACGTCGCGCCGAACGGCACGCCGTCCGCCAGCTACACCGCCACCAGCTGGTACAACATCAAGACCGTCAACGACGGCAAGATCGTGTACAACCAGAACGAAGGCTACTCCACGAACGCCTGGGGCACCTTGCGTCAGGACAACCAGGCCAGCGAATGGCTGCAGTACGACTGGGACACCCCGCAGCGCCTCACCAAGGCCGCGGTCGCGTTCTGGTACGACGGCGGCGGCACCATGGTGCCGAAGAGCTGGAAGCTGCAGTACCAGAACGACAAGGGCGAGTGGGTGGACGTGCCGCTCAAGGCCGGCACCGGCTACCCGGCCAAGGGCGACCAGATGAACAACGTGGAGTTCGCCTCCACCATCGTCACCAGCAAGCTGCGCGCCGTCTTCAACGCCAGCGGCAGCTACTACGGCATCGCCGTCTCCGAGTTCGAGGCCTACGCCGAGGACCCGCTGGGCGTGGACCCCGTCGAGGTCTCCGTCAAGACCGGCGAACAGCCGAAGCTGCCCGGTGAGGTGAGCGTCTACTACGGTGACGGCACCCGCCAGTCGCTGCCCGTCACCTGGGACAAGATCGACGCCTCCAAGCTCGCGCAGGACGGCGACTTCACCATCGTCGGCACCGTCAAGGGCTCCTCGCTGCCCGCCGAAGCCCGCATCTGGGTCCGCTCCTCGCCGGGCGTGACGATGAACGCCACCGTCGACGCCGAGCAGACCGTGTACGTGGGCGCCAAGTCCATCACCCTGCCCACGCAGGTGATCGGCGTGTCCAACTCCGGCGACAACCACATGCTGCCGGTCGAATGGAACGCGGACGACGTCAAGGCCATCGACCTCAACAAGGTCGGCGACTACGTCGTCAACGGCACCGCCACCAGCGACATCAACGCCAACGACAAGCCCGCGGCCAAACTCACCGTCCACGTCATCGAAGGCAAGGGCGGCGACACCCCGCAGCCCACCCCGGCCGACAAGACCAAGCTGGCCGCCAAGATCGCCGAAGTGGAAGGCGAGAAGCTGGACGAATCCAAGTACACCGCGGATTCCTGGAAGGCCTACGCCGACGCGCTCGCCGCCGCCAAGACGGTGAACGACGACGCCAATGCCACCCAGAGCCAAGTCGACGATGCGCTCGCCAAGCTGACCGCCGCCCGTGACGGCCTCAAGGAGGGCGTGAACGAGAGCAAGCTGACCGAGGCGGTCGACAAGGCCTCCAAGACCGACCACTCCGCCTACGCCTCCGACAAGCTCGACGCGCTCGACCAGGCGCTCGCCGACGGCCAGCGCGTGCTCGCCAACGCCAACGCCGCCCAGGCCGACGTCGACAACGCCGTCAAGGCCATCGACGACGCCATCAAGGGCCTCGGCGACAAGCTGGCCGACGCGCCGCGCAACATCGCCAAGGACGCCAAGGTGGTCCCGTCCTACGTGACCAGCTGGAACAAGGCCGAAGCCGTCAACGACGGCGAGGTGGTCTTCACCCCGACCGGCAGCACGGACACGGACAACCCGAAGGTCTGGGGCACCTGGCAGGCCACCAACCCGGCCACGCAGTCCCTCGAGTACGACTGGGAGAACCCGGTGAGCCTGGACAAGGTCTCCACCTACTTCTGGTACGACAACACCGCCGACGACACGTCCGCCAACGTGCCGCTGCCGAAGGGCTGGTCCGTCCAGTACTTCGACGCCGAGGCGAACGACTGGAAGGACGTGACCCTCGAGGACGGCGAGCAGTACACGGTGAACAAGGACAAGGCCAGCACCGTGTCCTTCAAGCCGGTCACCACCGCCAAGCTGCGTGTGACGGTCAACGCCAACACCGACGGCACCAAGTACGCCGCCATCGGCGTGAGCGAGATCGCCGCCTACGCCGCGCCCGAGACGCTCGTCACCACCGAGCTCGACAAGGCCGTCACCACGGCCGAGTCGCTCAAGGCCGAGGACTACGTCTCCGGCTGGGATGAGCTCCAGACCGCGCTCAAGGCCGCCAAGGACGTGCAGTCCAAGGTCGCCGCCGGCGACAAGACGGTCGACCAGGCCGCCGTGGACGCCGCTGCGAAGGCGCTGGACGACGCCATCGCCGCGCTGAAGAAGCAGCCGGTGAAGGTCGCCGAGCTCGCCATCCAGGGCGCGCCGGAAGGCACGCTCAAGGTCGGCGACACCGCCACGCTCACCGCCGTCGCCAAGCCCGACGACGCGGCCGACAAGACGGTGACCTGGACCTCCGGCAAGCCCGACGTGGTGTCCGTCGACGAGAACGGCGTCATCACCGCCAAGGCCGCCGGCACCGCCACGATCACCGCCACCGCGAACGACGGAAGCAAGGTCTCCGCCTCCGTGGACGTCACCGTGGAGGAGAAGGGCGAGCCCGGTCCGGAGAACCCGGACCAGCCCGGCGCCGACGCCAAGCTGGACAAGCTCGACGACGCCATCGCCAAGGGCGAGGCCGTGGACCTCGGCAAGTTCACGCCCGACTCCGCCAAGGCGCTCGGCACCGCACTGAGCCGCGCGAAGGCTCTGCGCGACGCCGTGAAGGCCGGCCAGAGCGTGGGCCAGAAGGAGCTCAACCAGGCGGCCGCCGCCGTCGACGACGCCATCAAGGCGCTGGTCCCGCTGCCGGACAGCCAGCAGCCCGGCGCCCAGGGCGGCCTGAACGGCCAGGGCAACGGTGCCGCCGGCAACGGCGGCAAGCTGAGCCGCACCGGCGCGACGGTCGGGGGAGTGGCGGCCGTGGCCGTCATCGCCCTGCTGGCCGGAGCCGGCACGGTGGTCGCCCGTCGCCGCCGCCGCGACTGACGGGCGGACGGGCCGTCGGTCCGACGGCCCGCACCGTCCTCCCCGTCCGATCGGATGAGGCGCCGGGTCCTCCTCGGCCCGGCGCCTCGCCTCCCCTCGGACTTCCGGACGCCGCAGGCGTCGCCCTCGACCTCGGGGCGGCGCCTGCGGCGTCTTGTCGTCTTCGTGCGTGCGTCTTCGTACGTGCGTCCCTGTGCGCAATCGAACATCCGATGACGTGCGATTGCGTACGGAAACGTTCGGTTCCGTGCGGTCCGCGATGACGCGACACGCGCGGTGTGAACGCTCACGCGTGCGAAAACTATGTGCGAAAGCTTGAAATTACATAGCTTTGTTCTTGCCGCAACCCTTGTCAAACCTTGTGAAAGCTTGAGAAAACGTATTCGCGCCATTAAGATAAGGGGCACGTTGGCATCGGTGGCTCCAACCTACAGACTGATGGCGCGTACTTGTTCCGCATAACAACGAAGCAATGTGACATCGGGGTGAAGAAGCCCGTACGTCACCCGACAAGTCCACACGAGGAACCGGAACCGGGCGCAACAAATGTGCGCAGGCCGGCAGTGGACGGAGAGGTCCACGTGCACATGCACAAGAAAACGAAGCAGCGGTGGCTCGCGTCCATCGGCGCGCTGGCCGCGGCGGCGACGCTCGCCACAGGCGGCGCCGTCAGCGCGCAGGCGGCGGACGCCGGCAGCATCGCCCACCCGAACGCCGACGTGGCGTACCCCACCTTCACCGGATCCAAGGACCCGATGAAGACCGCGGAGAACACCACCGCCTACAACCCCGCCACCAGCTACCTGGCCGAGACCTTCAAGAAGGACCAGGCCAACGGCGCCGGCACCGACACCGACCACGACTTCTGGATCGACAAGATCCTCGCCCGCACCGGAGCCCAGCCCACCGGCAAGAGCTCCAACGCGAAGGGCGACTACACGTACGAAGGCTCCGACGGCAACAACTACCTGTTCACCCGTGGCCGTGCCGCCTACATGTACAGCCACAAGCCGGGCCAGCTCGGCTTCGTGGGCGACACCGCCTACTGGGACCAGACCGGCAAGAACGGCTTCACCGTCACCGTGAACGGCGAGACCCTCACCGAGGACAGCTCCCAGCGCAAGCAGACGCCGAGCTACTTCAGGACCGTCTTCACCAACAAGGACAAGACGCTCAGCATTACCGAGGTCAAGTACATCACCAACAACAACGTGATGGTTGCTAACCTCACGCTCACCGGCACCAAGGGCGGCGACGTCACGCTCACCGCGGCGTCCCCGTTCGCCACCACCGGCGCGGACGGCGTCACCGAGCTCACGGGCCGCGTCAACGTCAAGAACAACCTGACCACCATCTACCCGCGCTTCTCCGGCAACGGCTTCGCCGTCAAGGGAGGCAAGCTCGTCAGCACCGTCAAACTCGAGGCGAACAAGGCCGTCACCACCAAGCTGCAGCTCGGCCTCATCGCCAACGAGCTGCCGGACTCCACCACCGAATACGAGGCCCGCTACACCGGCGACCTCAAGGACCCGGCCGCCTCCTACAAGGACTCCGTCACCACGTACAACCAGTGGTGGGTGGACAACGCCCCCTACGTGGACACCCCCGAGGACAACATCGACAAGACCGTCGTCTACCGCTGGTGGCTGTCCCGCTTCAACATGCTCGACGCCAACATGCCCGGCAACACGTTCCAGTATCCGACCTCCATCGAAGGCGTGCTCGGCTACAACAACCAGATCGTACTCACCTCCGGCATGTTCATGATGGACACCAAGTGGTTCCGCAACCCCGAATACTCCTACGGCACCTGGCTCTCCGCCGGCGACACCGCCAAGAAGGGCAAGAGCGGCTACTACTACTACCACGACAACCCGGGCGACCCCGCCAACTGGAACCACTCCTACACGCAGTACATCACGCGCGCCGGCTGGGACTCCTACAAGGTGCACGGCGGCCCGTCCACCGTGGCCGAGAAGCTCGCCGACCAGGGCGCCGAGGACGTGCAGGGCCTGCTCAACTCCAAGAGCGAGCCGGACAACAACGACAACCAGAACAACAACGGCAACAGCCTCATCGACTGGTCCTGGTGGTCCATGACCGGCAACGACGCGGACGCCGTCTCCTTCTCCGAGCCCGGACGCTCCGGCCAGCGCATGGACCGCGCCGACGGCTCCGCCAACATGTGGGCGAACGCCAACGCCGCCGCCCAGGCCTACAAGGCCGCCGGCGACACCGCCAACGCCGAGAAGATGCAGAAGATCGCGGACGACATCAAGCAGGACGTGCTCGACAACCTGTGGGACAAGTCCGACAACCTCATCAAGCACAAGTGGCTTTCGGACAACGCCTTCGCCAAGTACAAGGAGATCAACAACTACTACCCGTACTCCGAGGGCCTCATGCCCACCGGCGACGAGAACTACAACAAGGCCCTGCGCCTGTTCGCCGACTCCGACGAGTTCCCGATCTTCCCGTTCTTCACCGCCAACCAGGCGGACAAGGCGGCCCTGAACTTCCCGGGCTCGAACAACTTCTCCATCATCAACGCGCAGCCGCTGCTGCAGGTCTACTCGGCCGGCATCCGCAACTATGACGCGAACACCAACGGCTACATCACCAACGAGCAGTTCAAGAAGCTGCTGTACTGGGTGGCGTTCGCGCACTACCAGGGCGGCGACAACAACTACCCGGACCAGAACGAGTTCTGGAACGAGGACAACAACAGCGTCGGCGACCTCAACGGCGACGGCAAGGTCAACAACCAGGACAAGAACCTCGATGCGGCCCAGAACGGCGGCAAGATCACCTACCGCTCCTGGATCCACCACACCCAGCTCGGCACCACCAACTGGACGATGGTCGAGGACGTGGCCGGCATGGTCCCGCGCGAGGATAGCAAGATCGAGCTCAACCCGATCGAGATCCCCGGTTGGAACTACTTCACCGTCAACAACCTCAGCTACCACGGCCAGGACGTGTCCATCGTGTGGGACAAGGACGGCAGCCACTACGGCGGCCCCGCCGGCTACAGCCTGTACGTGGGCGGCAAGCTCGCCTTCACGTCCAACAAGCTCACCCACCTCATCTACGACCCGGCCACCGGCGCCGTGGAGGACGTGGCCAAGTCCGGCGCGACGATCACCGGCAACACCACCTCCGAGGTCAAGGAAGCCAACCAGGTGGCCTTCTCCTCCACCGACCGCGTGACCGACCTGCTCGCCAAGGCGGGCACCAACGTCGACTCCGCCTCCAAGAGCCAGGAGAACGTGGCCAAGGACGCGGACGTGGACGCCACCTACGCCAAGGACACCACCAGCTACCCCGCCAAGAACGCCGTGGACGGCCGTACCGTCATGGAATCGTTCTGGGGCACCAAGGGCTCGTCCAACGCGAAGGACAGCATCACCGTCACCTTCAAGGGCGGCGCGAAGACCATCGACGACATCCGCCTCTACTACTACCAGAGCTCGTCCAGCCAGACGATCTCCGGCTACGCGGAGCCGGCCAACTACAAGCTGGAATACCTCGCCGACGACGGCACCTGGAAGCCGCTGGCCAACCAGGTGCGCACCCCGAACTACGCGGGCGCCAACTACAACCGCGTCCAGTTCGACGCGGTGACCACCAAGGCAATCCGCGCCACCTTCACCCCGCAGGCCGGCATGGCCGTGGGTCTCAAGGAGATCGAGGCGTATAACACCGGCATCAAGGCCACTGGCTCCTCCGAGAACCAGGCGCCCGAGGTCGACGCCTACGTCGACTCCTCCACCTCCTCCGGCGCGAAGGTCGTTGGCACCGTGAAGGACGACGGCCTGCCCGCTGACGGCGACATCACCACCAAGTGGGAGCTCGTCTCCGGCCCCGAGGGCGGCACCGCCAAGTTCGCCGACGCCACCGCCGCCAGCACCACCGTCACTTTCAACAAGGAAGGCGACTACGTGCTCAAGCTCACCGCGTCCGACGGTGAGAAGGAATCCTCCAAGGAGATCACCGTCCACGGCATCCCGTCCGACGGCACCGTGAACGTGGCCCCGCAGTCCTCCGCCAGCGCCAGCTACACCAACGGCTACCAGCCGAAGGACAACGCCAAGAAGGTCGTCGACGGCCAGGTGGTCTACACCAACACGCCGAACGAGACTTGGAACAACTGGGGCGACAACACCGGCGTCGAACCGTGGCTGCAGCTCAAGTGGGCCGGCAAGGTCCCGCTCAAGAAGGCCAAGGTCTTCTTCTGGACCGACGGCGGCGGCGTGCCGATGGCCACCAGCTGGAAGCTCCAGTACGCGGGCGAGAACGGCGACTGGCAGGACGTCAAGCTGGCCGACGGCCAGTCCTACACCGTCAACCAGAACGAAGGCAACGAGGTGAAGTTCGCCGAGACCGTCGAGACGGACAAGCTGCGCATCGTCTTCCCGAAGGGCGCGATCGTCGGCGCCTCCGAGTTCGAGGCGTACGCCATCGAGCCGGTGAGCGTGGACGAGGTCAACCGCATGGTCCAGAAGGGCAGCAAGGCCTCCGACCTCAACCTGCCGAAGACCGTGAGCGCCACCTACACCGACGGCTCCCGTCGTGACCTCGCCGTCACGTGGGGCAAGGTGACCGACGACCAGCTCGCCGTCGACGCCACCTTCGACGTCAAGGGCACCGTCGCCGGCGCTCTGAGCGGCACCGTCGCGCACATCGCGGCCCGCTTCGACGCCAACGCGCAGACCACGGGCGCCGCCCAGCCGGTCGAGCAGACCGTCTACCAGGGCTCCAAGTCCGTCAGCCTGCCCGCCACCGTCCCGGTGAAGTTCCCGAACGGCTACAACGACGACCGCAAGGTCACGTGGAAGGACGCGGACGTCAAGGCCATCGACCTGACCAAGGTCGGCGACTACGAGGTGTCCGGCACCGTCGACGACGGCTCCTCCTCCTCCGCGGCCAAGCTCACCGTCCACGTGGTGGCCGACCCGAACGGCTCCACCACGCCCGAGCCCGAACCCGAACCGCTGACCGGATGGATCGAAGGCAAGGCCACCAAGACCACCGCCTCCGCCGAAGCCAGCTGGTCCAAGGCCGAAGGCAAGCTCAACGACGGCGTCGTGGTGGACGACTCCTGGCCCACCGAGGACGACCAGGACGTCAACGCCAAGGTCTGGGGCACCTGGGGACAGGCGAAGGACGGCATGTACGCCCAGTACGACTGGGGCCAGGCCGTGACCGTCGACTCCAGCCGCGTCCAGTACTGGGCCAACTTCGCCGCCACCGACGACGCGAAGGGCGGCCTCGAGACCCCGGACGCCTGGAAGATCCAGTACCTCGCCGAGGACGGCACGTGGAAGGACGTCACCCCCACCAAGGACGGCGACTACACCACCGTGCGCAACTCGCCGGCGGCCCTGGCCACCGAGAACGACGGCTGGAGCACCGTGACCTTCGAGCCCGTGACCACCAAGTCGCTGCGCCTCGTGCTCACCCCGCACACCGGCACCGGCACCTTCGGCACCGCCGTGGCCGAGTGGGGCGTGCACGCCGCCGACAAGACCGAGCCCGAACCCGAGCAGGTCGACAAGACCGCCCTCGCGTCCGCGCTCGCCGCCGCCAAGGAGCAGGTGAAGGGCAACTTCACCGCCGCCTCCAAGGCCGAGTTCCAGAAGGTCATCGACGCCGCCCAGGCCGTGTACGACAAGGCCGACGCCACCGCCGAGGAGGTCGCCGCCCAGGTGACCAAGCTCGAGGACGGCCAGAAGGCGCTCGTCGCGCTCGCCACCGACGTGGAGAAGTCCACGCTGCAGGACGCCATCGACGCCGCCCAGGCCAAGGTCGATTCCGGCCAGTACACCGACAAGACCGTCGAGGCCCTGAAGAAGGCCATCGAGGCCGCGCAGGGCGTGCTCAAGGGCGACGAGGCGGGCGAGGTCACCCAGACCGCCGTCAAGGACGCCTCCGCGGCACTCGACAAGGCCGTCAAGGCCCTTGACGAGAAGCCGTCCGGCGAGACGGTGAACCGCAACGACCTCCAGGCGTCCATCGACCAGGCGGCCAAGGCCGACAAGTCGAAGTACACCGACGAGGCGTGGGCCAAGCTGCAGCAGCAGCTCGAAGCCGCCCGCAAGGTGCTCGCCGACGCCAAGGCCTCCCAGAAGGACGTCGACGCCACGCAGGATGCGCTCGACGCCGCCTACTGGAACACCAAGGCCGAGGAGAAGCCCGGCTCCCAGCAGCCCGGCGTGACCGACCAGAACAAGAACGACGGCAAGGGCGTGCTGTCCAAGACCGGTGCGGCCGTGACCGCGCTGGCCGTGGCCGCCGCGGCCCTGTTCGCCGCCGGCGCGTTCGTCCTGGCCCGCCGCCGCAAGGCCTGAGGCGCGTAGGCCTGTAGCGGCCTCGTAGCGGCATAGGGAAGGCCCCGGAACCAAGTCATTCGGCTTGGTTCCGGGGCCTTTTCGCATCCGTTGTGTCCGATACGTCGGTTGCGTTCGATACGTCCGTCGTGTCTGTTGCGTCCGTTGCGTCCGATCCGGTGGTCGTGCGGCGGCCGTACGCGTACGGCCGTACGCGTACGGCCGCGACGCCCGTGCTACCGCAGCGGCAGCGTGGACTCGCGCTGCACCAGACGGCACGGCACGTATTCGACGCCGTGGTGCGGATGTCCGTTGATGGCGTCGAGCAGCTTACGTGCGGCGATGTGCCCGATCTCCTCCATGGGGTTCACGATCGAGGTGAGCGGCGGCATGGAGTCGAGGGTGAGGACCTGCCAGTCGTCGTGCCCGATGACGGCCACGTCGCGCGGCACCTCGAGTCCCTCCTGCCGCAGCACGGTGAGACATCCGCGGGCGATCTGGTCGTTCTGGCAGACCACGCCGTCGAAGTCGACGTGCTGGTCGATGAGCAGACGCGTGGCCGCGCGGCCCCAGCTTTCCGACCATTCGTTGAAGCGCACGGGGCCGACCGGTTCGAGGCCCGCGTCATGCAGCGCGGCCATGGCGCCTTTGAGGCGGTCGGTGGCCGCGTCGAACGTCTCGCTGCCGCCGATGATGGCGATCCTGCTTTTGCCGCAGGAGATGAGGTGTTCGACGGCGAGTCGTCCGGCCTGAACGTTGTCGTAGGTGACGGAGCATTCGTTCGGGTCCTCGCTCGGGGCGAGCGCGTAGACGAGTGGCACGTTCGTGTTGTTTCTGAGCGAGGGGCGCGGGTTGGTCTCCTGTCCGGCGATGAGCACGCCGTCCACGTTGCGCGAGACGAAGAAGTCGAGGCCGTTGCGTTCCAGCTGCGCGTCGCCGCGCGCGTTGTTGAGCAGCACGGTGTTGGAGGTGCCGCCGAGTTCGTCCTCGGCGCCGATGAGGATCGGGATGCTCCAGCGCCCGATGAGGTCGGAGGTGATGACGCCGATGGAGTCGGAGCGTTCGGCCGGCGGTACGGCCGCCGGCGCGGTCTCGGTGATGTAGCCGACCTTGCGGGCGGCGGCGAGCACCTTGGCGCGCGTGGTCTCGCTCACGCGCGGCTGGTGGTTGATGGCCTTGGACGCGGTGGCCAGCGATACGCCCGCGGCCGCGGCCACGTCGGCCAGGGTGCTTTTGCGCGGTGCGGTGCCCTCGTAGGCTTCGGCAGTCATCGGTGTGCGTCCCTTCTGCATGGTGCTCGTGCGTGTCTTCCGGTTCCGGGCGATGCGGGCCCGTGGTCCGGGGTTGCGGGCGGCCTCCTTCCGGGCGCCCGGCGTCCGTCCCATTGTAGCGTCACCCCCGCGGCCGTGCGAAAACGATGAAATGTCATGATGCAAGTAACGAAATCCGCGAAACAGGAGGTATGGGTGCATTACCGGTCCGGCCGGCGGCCGTATGCCGGCGGAACGATTACCATGGAGGGCAGCATACAAGCGGCCACATGACCAGAGGGGAGCAGCGGCATATGGCGTACATGGACCACAAGGACCTGGCGAACGAGACCATCGAACCGGAACGCGCACGGCAGATCGCGGACGGCGTGCGCCGCACGCTCGACGAAATCGCCTCCGCCGAGGAGGCCGCCGGCCGCGAGGTCGGCTCCGTGAAGCTCCTCGCCGCCACCAAGACGCGCGACGTGGGCGAGATCCTCACCGCCATCGACGCCGGCGTGCGCATGATCGGCGAGAACCGTCCGCAGGAGGTCCAGGCCAAGGCGCTGGGACTGGCGAAACGCCTCGAGGAGCGCGGCTACACGCTCGGCGCCATCGGCGACGGCAGCGCGGCCGGCGGAGCAGCCGCGGTTGCAGGATCGAACGGAACCGCGGGGGCGGACGCCTCACGGCACATCCCGTTCCACCTCATCGGACAGCTGCAGGCGAACAAGATCGGCAAGGTGCTGCCCGTCGTCGGCACCATCGAATCGGTCGACTCCATCGAACTCGCGGAACGCATCTCCCGCCGCGCCGTCATGCGGAACATCACCGTCGGCGTGCTCCTCGAGGTCAACGAATCCGGCGAGGAATCGAAGAGCGGATGCCCGCCGAGCCACGCCATCGATCTCGCGAAACGCATCGGCGCGATGGGCGGGCTGCGGCTCGAAGGCCTCATGACCATCGGCGCGCACGTGGACGACGAGCGCACGATCCGCGAAGGCTTCGCGCACCTGCGCCGCACGCGTGACCAGATCCTCGCCTCCGGTGCGGACGGCACCGCCGGCTGCAGGGAACTGTCCATGGGCATGACGAACGACATGGCGCTCGCCATCGCCGAGGGTTCCACCATCGTGCGCGTCGGCACCGCCATCTTCGGACCCAGGGCGTTCATCTGATGGGCGGCGGTGCGCATGGCGGGCGTGGCGACGCGCAAGGCGACGTCGTCCGCGTGCATCTGACGGTGCACGGACTGGTGCAGGGCGTCGGATACCGGTACTTCGCCTACCAATCGGCCATCGAGACCGACGTGACCGGCTGGGTGCGCAACCTGTGGAGCGGCGACGTGGAGGCCGAGGCGCAGGGGACGCGCGCGGCCGTGGCCGCGTTCGTCTCACGGCTCAAAGTCGGCCCGAAATGGGGACACGTGGACGGCGTCGACGCGGAGCTCATCCGCGTGGAACGCGGCGAGAGCAGCTTCCGCGTGCGGAACTGAGGGGCGGAATCGACGTTGGCGGTCGGAGCCGGTTCCCGTATCGGGTCGCAGGCGGAACTGACGGGCGTTGACACGGCGGGAGTATGCTGGGAGGCGAACGGCGGCGGTCCGGCCCCATCGCAGGCGCCGCATGGCAGACGTGAAGCAGTGGAACCGGCGCGCGGCGAGGAACGCGCGCGATGCGGGACGTCGCACGGCGAGGAGGGCGCTATGACCAATCCGTACAACTATCCGAACAATCCCAACGACCCGAACGCATACGGCCAGCCATACGGCCAGCAGCCGTACGGACAGGGAACGGGACAGGTGCCGTACGGCCAGCCTGGTGACACCTACGGCCAACCGCAGTACGGCCAGCCGGCGTACGGACAGCCCGTGGGGGCCTACGGAGCCGGTGCGCCCGGCGTTCCCGGCGCATACGGTCAGCCTGCGCCCGGCGCCCCCGGCATGGTGCAGGGCCCGTACTACGGCCAGCCGCAGTACTATCAGGAGCCCAAGTGGAACGGCATGGCCATCGCCGGCTTCATCTGCTCGTTCTTCTTCGCGCTGATCGGCCTCATCCTGAGCATCATCGGCATGAAGCAGACGAAGGAGACCGGTGAGAAGGGCCACGGCCTCGCGCTCGCCGGCGTGATCATCAGCGCCGCGCAGATGATACTGGGCCTGCTGTTCGTCATCATCATGATCGTCGCCGGCATCGGCGCCGCCAGCTCGTACGACTCCTACGACTACGACGACTACAGCGACTACGACGATTCCGACTACGGCTACGAATACGACTACGGCGACACCACCGACACCACGTCGTTCGTGACGGCCGCCAACGCGGCGAACGCACGCGGCGACGCGCTCGGCCGCGTCATCGCCGACGCCTACGTGGCGCTCCCGCAGCGCTGACGCGGCGTCGGACGGGAACACCGACAGGGAACGCTGACAGGGAACGACGCCGGGAACAGATACGGAAGGCTAGACTGAACACCATGAGAATCGCACGTTTTTCACTGAACGACACCCCGCGCTACGCCTTCGTCCAGACGGACGAGACGGACGGCAAGGACTACCTCGTCGAACTCGACGGCCATCCGCTGCTCGGAGGACAGGTCGCCCCCACCGGCAAGCGCTACGCGCTCGACCAGGACGGCATCCGCCTGCTCGCGCCGGTCCTGCCCTCCAAGGTGTACGGACTCGCCAAGAACTACGAGGCGCACGCGCAGTTCATGCACGAGGCCGGCCACAGCGAGATCAAGCACGCGCCGGAGGACATGGTCATCTTCACCAAGCCGTCCACGTCCGTGATCGGTCCGGACGATCCAATCGTGTACCCGCCGTGCTCGAAGGACATGAACTTCGAGCCTGAGCTCGCCGTGGTGATGGGGCGCGTCGCGAAGAACGTGCCCGTCGAGAAGGCGATGGACTACGTGCTCGGCTTCACCTGCGTCAACGACGTGACGCTGCGCGACCTGCAGGGCCTCGACCCGACGTGGACGCGCGCCAAGGGCTTCGACACGTCCTGCCCGCTGGGTCCATGGATTGTCACGCGCGACGACGTGAACTGGCGTGACGCGCACATCTCGTTCACGCTGAACGGCGAGGACGTCGAGATGGCGTCCGGCACCACCGCGAACCTCATCCACGGCATCCCCGAGCAGATTGCCGCGATCAGCTCGTTCTCGACGCTGCTGCCCGGCGACGTCATCATGACCGGTACGCCGAACGCCTCCGGTCACCTCGATCCGGGCGACGAGGCCATCGTCCACGTCGAGGGCGTGGGCTCCTTACGCAACGTGATCGTGCGTGCGTAGGCGGGCGAAGTCCCTGCGACGATGGGGGCGCCTTCCCGGCCGGGAAGGCGCCCTTTCGCATGCCGGTGGCTTGCGGACGGATGCCGGCGATGATGCCGGATAGGGGGCGAACGCGCCGTTGTGTCTACCGGAGGGGGGATGCTGGTTTTCAGCCATCGAGGGCTTGATATGAGGGAGAAGGTACCGTATGCCATTCAATTTCATCGATGTGGTCCGCTACGGCGGCGGCGATACCAAGGACATCTTCGCGTGGAGGCATCCGGGCACCGAGCTCAAGGCCGGCACCAAGCTCACGGTGATGCCCCATCAGATCGCCGTATTCGTCAAGAACGGCCGGATAGCGCAGACGTTCCGCGAGGGTGCGCACGTCATCGAAGGCAACAGCGCGCCGTTGCTGACGGGCGTGACCAAGATGTTCACCGGTGGGGTCAACCCGAACGACGCGCGCGTGTACTTCATCAATCTCACCGACAAGACCAATGTGAAGTGGGGCACCCCTTCGCCGATCAACATTCCGGTGGTGGGCAACGTGGGGCCGCGCAGCGGCGGCCTGACCCTGCCCGCGGGGGCCAACGGCGAATACTCGATCGCCCTGTCCTACTTCGATCCGGACGTGTATCCGGGCCCGCAGACCGAGCAGGCCAACGCCGCGCACATCGATGCGTTCTTCCACCAGTTCGTCTCGGACCGTGAAGTCACCTCCGTGGACGACGTGGTGGCGGTGCTGCGGCAGAAGATCAACGAGATCATCGGCGACGAGCTGGGCAAGGTGCTCATCGGCTCCGGCATCCAGATCAACATGATCGACGCCAGGAAGTCCGAGATCGCCGACGAGATGCGTCGTCGTCTCCAGGAACCGTTCGCCCGTATGGAACAGCAATACGGCGTCAGGGTCTTCGACTTCATGCTCAACGCGATCGTCATCGACAAGTCGAGCCGCGCCTACCTGCAGTACGCCAAGCGCGCCCAGGCGTTCGAGGACCAGGTCAGCGAGGCGGAGGCGCGTCAGTACACGGGCGTCATGGACGCCCAGACGAAGCTCATGCGGGAGCGTCTCGACGCGATGGGCCGCATGGCCCACACCGACGCCAAGGCCTACGACCAGAACCAGCGTGGATACACCTTCCAGCAGGAGCACACGTTGGACGTGCTCCAGACCGCGGCCGGCAACACCGGTTCCGGTTCCGATCTGATGAACGGCGGCATCGGGCTGGGCGTAGGCCTCGGCGTGGGCGGCTCCCTCGTCAAGGGACTGAACTCCGCCATCTCCTCGCTGGGTGTGACGGACTTCACCCCCGCGGCCGCGTCCGGCACGACGGCCGCGTCCGGTGCCGGCGCGTCCGGCGTGGGGTCGGCGGACGCGAGCCGGCGGCAGCCGCCGGCGCATCAGCCGTTGACCCCCGACGCCGCGGCTTCGGACGTCCAGGCCGCGACGGCCGCGGCCGCGGCGCAGGCCGCCTCCGTCGCTGGGCCCGCGCAACCGGCTCAGCCGGCCCGGCCCACGCAAGCCGAACAACCGGCGCAACCGGCGCAACCGGCGCAACCGGTGTCGGACCCCATCGAGGCATTGTCCACGTTGAAGAAGGCGCACGACCTGGGCCTGATCAGCGACGACCAGTTCGCCGCCAAGCAGCAGGAGATTCTCGCGCGCATGTAGGCATCGGCCGCCCGGCCGCATCATTCGGGAACACAAGAGAACAAGAGAAGGAAGAGAAGACACCCATGAACAACAAGCAGCCCATCATCTTCGCCGTGCTGGCCACGATCGTCGTCGACGTCATCATGCTGATCATCCCGCATGCCAACGTGCTGTCGTTCTGGCTGGCGTTCGTCATGCTCACCCTGAGCGGCCTGGCGTTCCTCATCCCCGCGCTGGTCCGGCCCGCCACCGACTACACCACGCGTCTGCCGGCGTTCGTGGCGCTCGGCGCGAATTACGTGCTGCAGATCGTGCTCACGTTCTTCTCCAACACGGGCTGGTGGCGCGTCACGCTGATCGTCGAGCTGCTCGCGCTGTTGGCCGTCAGCGGCATCGCGTTGGCCGTCTCCTACACGGAACGGCGCAATGACGCGGCCAACGCATACTACGCGCAGGATTCCGCCAACCGGTTCACGCCCAAGCAGGGCGGTTTCTGATGAAGGCGTTGTTCGCCAAGCGGTTGTTCGTGCGTCTGGCCACGGGCGTATGGATCGTGGTGGCGGCATGGCTGGTGCTCTTGTCGTTCGGGGTGCTCACGTTGCAGGGCATGACGTTCTTCGTGAACCAGCCGGGGGTCGCCGAACAGTTCGATCCGCAGACGGTGGCGGTGTTCCGCGGCATGTCCGCGTTCTTCGACGGCGTGCTGCCGGTCTTCGCGCTGCTGACGGTCACCTCGCTGCTCGGCATGGCCTCCACGATGACCATGTCGCAGGACATCCGCGACACCTATAGCCATCGCACCTACACGCTGACCTCCGCCAAGATCGCCGCGAACATGGGGTATGAGCCGACGATGGCCCGCACGCGCGAGATGCTGGACCGCACCATGGCCGCCGCGTCCGGGGCGTCCGGGGCTTCGGTTCCCGCCGGCGCGCCCGCAGACGGCATGCCGGCTCCGACCGGCGCACCCGTGTGGCCGGCGCCGTCCGCTCCCGCCGGCATGCCGGCTCCGCCGTATCCGCCACGTCCGTCACGCAACGGGGAGGCGTCATGACCGTATCCGGATCATCGATGGTCGTCACCATCGTGCTGCTATTGCTGGTCACCATCGTCGCGCCGGTCGTGGCCGTCATCCTCATCGTCAAGCTGGTGAAGCGGTCATCGGCCATCGCCGGCGCACGCTTCAAGATCTGGTACTTCCTGCTGCCCTGCGGCGCCATATTCCTGCTGTCGTGGGGGTACGGCACGTTCACGGACGGCGGGACCGTGAACACCGCCAAAGGTCTGGCCGGTATGGGCGCCGGCATCGTGCTGATCCTGCGTTGCGTGTTCGAGGAGTGGCGTGACGCGGCCGCCATGCTGGCCACCCGCCGGGAACTCGATCGGCGCGTGGACCGTCGCATCGCCGAGGAGACGCGGTACTCCACGGACATGCACCGTGCGGCCGGAGTCAACGCCTCGGACATGGACAAGGCGGTCGTCTGCCCGTCCTGCGGCAGCGAATGCCTCCTGCCGATGGGGCACGCCATCCTGTGCGCCGCCTGCGGCAACCCGATCTCGTTCGCCGCGCAGGCGACGGCCACCGCCACCAGCATCGTCGGACGCGGCGTCGCACACGACGACGAGCTGCTGCGGGACGGCGTCGGCGTGACCGAACGTGACCTGGGCACGTTGCGTCAGGTGCATGCCGTGGACGGCCGTGCCATCTGGGGCGACGCCGCCGACGTGACGTTCCGCTGCCGCCGGTGCGCCGCGACCGTCCAAGGACGCGCCGATCGGCCGCCGGCGTGTCCGCGTTGCGGCCGTCGGCTGACGGTGTCCGACATCGTCGCCGACCGGTACGGCGCCACCGCGCAGGTCGACTCCGCGCGGGCCGCGGCGGCGTCCGCGGTCGCCGACGGCGGCCGCGTGACGATCGTCTGTCCGACATGCGGCGCCGTGGGAAGCGGACCGCTCAACCGTCCGTACACGTGCGCGACGTGCGGGCACGTCATCGGCGAGTCCGACGTGCCGCGGTGCGTTCCGCCGATGGAAGGAGGTATGCGATGAGCGCCTTCGCCAATGGGCCCGTGCGGCGGCCGCGACCCGCGGCCGGGCCGGCGCCGACCATCCGCAAGGCCCGTCCCGAGGACGACGTGCAGCTGACCGCGCGCCAACGCGACCGCAAGTACCTGCGCGCGTACGGCGTGCTGTCGGTGCTGTACGTGGCGCTGGCCGCCGTGACCGTCGTCGTGTTCCGCAAGGCCGTGTGGGGCGACGCCCTGGTGGGCGCCCTGCAGCCGATCGTGGGCGACGACGTGTATACCGACTATGGCCGGTACATGATCACCGGCGTCAAATGGGTGTACACCGTGGCGCTGGCCATACTGCTCGTGGTGCCGATGATCACGGTCCTCGCCGATTTCATCCGTCGCGTGATCCGCCGCGGCAAGTTCGTGTACATCGAATCGGACCGGTACATGACCCACCTGCTCAAAGGCGAGGCGGACGCGGCCACCACGCAGACCCTGGACTACATCCGCAAGGAACTGCTGTACGTCAACCGTACGTGCGGATCCTGCGGCAGGACGTGGCTGGTGCCCGCCGACCATCAGACGGCATGCCCCAACTGCGGCGGCCGGGTGTGACGTCGGCCGGGACGTTGCGGATTCGGTCGATGCTTCACATCGTTTCACATCAACGATGAGAGAACAACAGAGAACAACAAAGGAAAGGTGAATGATGCTCAGTCCCGCCGAATGGCCCCATGATATGAACATGATCCAGCGCCGCGCACAGAACGGCAACAAGTACGCCCAATGGCAGATAAGCCGGGCCTTCCATGACGGCGACGGCGTGCCGAAGAACTACGATCTGGCCCTCTTCTGGTGCCGGAAGTCCGCGGAGAACGGGTTCCTGGACGCCATGGAGGATTTGGGTGATCCGAGGATGTACCACACGCTGTCTCCGTCCGAAACCCAACAGTGGTCCGAGAAGGCGATGCAGGCCGAGCTCAATGTCAAGGCGGTCGGCCCCAAAACGGTCGTGGGAGGAACCGGTGAGACCAAGTCGTACGGCACGGATCCGACCCCATACCTGAAGGACATCCGACTGGCCGAGGGGATGGTTGAAAGCGGCGACCCGGAGCAGCTCCTGACCTCCTTGCACATGCTGCAGGAACCTGCGGAGCAAGGTGTGGCTCGCGCGGAATACGCTCTCGGCATGGGATGCCTCCAAGCTATGGGAGCGACCTTTACCGCGGATCAGGTCCGGCGTCTCCGGTCCCTGGATATCAAGACGGGCGTATACGCGGCCTCCCACTGGCTTTCGCTCGCCAGCAAGCATGGTCACGGAACCGCGGCCGTGCTGCTCGGCGACCTGAACGCGCAGGGGACCATGGATCACGGCGAGCCCAACATGCACGTCGCCGCCGCCATGTACGCCCGCGCCCAGGCCAACGGCTACCCGTTGGATGACGAGCAGCAGGCGGTTCTGGACCGTTACGGGAAGAAGGGCGGCGGCGCCTCCGGCGGTTCGTCCGCGCACGGAGGGTCGACGGCGAATCCGAGTGCGAAGCAATCCGTGCCGATGCCGCCGCGGCCCGCCGCGCCCGCGGGTGCGTCGGCCACGCAGCCTTCGAACTGGCAGCCCGGCCAGCGGTGGGTACCCGGCCAGACGCCGCAGCCGGGTCAGGCCGCTCCAAGCTCTTCGCAGGGGAATGCTCCGGCGAAACAGAGTGGCCTGGGACGGGTGCTGACGGTGCTCGGCATCGTGCTGGCGGTGCTGTGGGTGGTCCTGCTGCTGTTCGGCGGTGCGAAGCTGTGGATGCTGGTCCTCGCCGTCGTCCTCATCGTGGCCGGCAAGGTGGTTTCCAGCAAGGGCAACGGAGGCAATGGGAACAACGGGAGCGACGGCCGGCAATCGCAATGACGGCGGTGGCGGTCCAACCGCCATGCCGTTGCCATAGGATGAGCGCAGCGGAGCCGAGACGAGAGACTCGGTGAGAGCGACAAGAGAGAAGAGAGAGAAAGAGAAAGAAGGACGTCTTCATCATGAGTGGTGCAACGCCGAACATCACGAAGCCCGCGGGCGCGCCGGGACCGTCGTTCGTATGGCCGCAGCCCGCGCCGCCGGCGATGACCGGATTCGAGTCCATGCTGGCGAGGACGCAGGGCGGTGTGATCTACACGCTGGTATGCATGGTCAATTCCGTGTTCACCCTGATCGCGTTCCTGCTCATCGCGGTGCTGGGATTGGATGCGGCGGTTCCGGATGATGGTACCTCGCCCATCTGGGATCCCATCCATGCGTACATGATGTGGGCCGCGGGACTGCCGCTGGCGGTGACCGGCAACCCCAAGCCGGCCGTGTTGGACGATCTGAATCCGCTGTTCGAACAACCGCTGGGAATGGCGCTGTTCATGGTGATGCTCTGGGTGCCGTTCGCCGTGCTCGCGTTCGTCCTCGCCCTGCTTGCCGGCAGGAGCGCCCAAGGCGGCTCGTTGCGGCCGTCGCTGCTTGGCCGGTTCGCCGTGTTCGTCAACCTGCCCGGACGCCTGTGGACGTGGCTGATCCGTCTGGTGTTCGGTTGGATATTCAGGAACAAGGCGAAGATCCTGCTGGGCGGCGCGATGTCCGGTGTGGTCATGGCCGCCAGCAACGCCACCGAGGATCCGGGACGTCGCTGGGGGAACCAGTACGGCGGCGGATACGTGAGGAGCCCTGCCCCCGGACCGCTGGCGTTCCTGCTGTCGCTGATGAACCTGCTGTTCCTGTTTCTCCTGACGATGATCGTCTGGGGCGTGACGTCGATGCCGTACCTGTTCCCGATCATCGGCATGATGATCCGGGTAACGAGCATGCCGGCCGATTTCGGCACGTTCGTATGGAGCACGGTCGTGGCGCTGCTGGGCATGACCATCGGCATCTGGTTCCCGGCGGCCTGCGACTTCTACCGTCGTCACGCCATCCACCTGTCCGTCCGCGAACGGTTCGACTGGTTCCCTCTGGTGCCGAGCGAACGGGCCATGAGGCGTGAGGCCGTATACGAGCGGCGGGCCGCGCAGGCGTTGGGCGGCGGGAATCGGCAATAGTCGCGGCTCCAAGCCGCTTGAATTGCAAACTTGAGTCACGAACGCTCAAGTTTTGGGAATAGAATGTCCTCCAGGTCGGTTGGACATGTCAGAACATGACATGAACGCCCGGCAAGGGGCACGGCTTCGGACCATCCGGTCCGGGCAGCACCCCGCCGGGCCCAAGAGACTTGGAGGACAGACTTATGGAACAGAAGTTCACGACCATGGCCCAGGAGGCCATCGGCGACGCCATCCAGAGCGCTTCCGCCGCGGGCAACGCGCAGATCGACACCCTGCACCTGATGGACGCGCTGCTGCGTCAGGAGCAGGGCGTCGTGCGCGGCCTCATCCAGGCCGCCGGCGGCGACCCGCAGGCCATCGGCGCGGCCGTGAGGAACGCGCTCGTCGCATTGCCCAGCGCAAGCGGCTCCACCACGTCGCAGCCGCAGGCAAGCCGCCAGCTGACCGCCGCGCTCGCGCAGGCCGAGAAGGAGATGCAGGCAATGGGGGACGAGTACGTCTCCACCGAACACCTGCTCATCGGCATCGCCGCAAGCACGCCGAACCAGTCGGCCGACATCCTCAAGCAGTACGGCGTCACGCCGGACGCCCTGCGCAAGGCCGTGCCGTCCGTGCGCGGCGGCGCCAAGGTGACCAGCCCGGACGCGGAAGGCAGCTACAAGGCGCTGGAGAAGTACTCCACCGACCTCACCGCCGCCGCGAAGGAAGGCAAGCTCGACCCGGTCATCGGACGCGACCAGGAGATCCGCCGCGTCATCCAGATCCTGTCGCGTCGTACGAAGAACAACCCGGTGCTCATCGGCGAGCCAGGCGTCGGCAAGACCGCCGTCGTCGAAGGACTCGCCCAGCGCATCGTCGCCGGCGACGTGCCCACCACACTGCAGGGCAAGAAGCTCATCTCGCTCGACCTGGGCTCCATGGTGGCCGGATCGAAGTACCGTGGCGAGTTCGAGGAACGCCTCAAGAGCGTCCTCAACGAGATCAAGAACGCGAACGGCCAGATCATCACGTTCATCGACGAGATCCACACCATCGTGGGCGCCGGCGCGGCCGAAGGCTCGATGGACGCCGGCAACATGCTCAAGCCGATGCTCGCCCGCGGCGAACTGCGCCTCATCGGCGCCACCACGCTCGACGAGTACCGCGAGAACATAGAGAAGGACCCGGCGCTCGAGCGTCGTTTCCAGCAGGTGTTCGTCGGCGAACCCTCCGTGGAGGACACCATCGCCATCCTGCGCGGCCTCAAGCAGCGCTACGAGGCGCACCACAAGGTGACGATCGGCGACGACGCGCTCGTCGCGGCCGCCACCCTGTCCAACCGGTACATCTCCGGACGCCAGCTGCCCGACAAGGCCATCGACCTGGTCGACGAGGCCGCCGCACACCTGCGCATGGAACTTGACTCCTCCCCGGAGGAGATCGACGAGCTCCAGCGCAAGGTGACCCGCTACGAGATGGAGGAGATGCAGCTCAAGAAGGCCGAGGACCCGGCCTCCAAGGAGCGCCTCGAGAAGCTGCAGGCCGAAATGGCCGACGCCCGCGAGAAGCTCGCGGGGCTCAAGGCCCGTTGGGACGCGGAGAAGGCCGGCCACAACAAGGTGGGCGACCTGCGAGCCAAGCTTGACGACCTGCGCGTGCAGGCGGACAAGTTCACGCGCGAGGGCAACCTGGCCGAGGCGAGCCGCATCCTGTACGGCGAGATCCCGGCCATCCAGAAGGAGCTCGCCGCCGCCGAGAAGGCCGATGCCGAGTCCCACGAAGGCGGGGAGGACGGCGCGAACAAGCCCGAGCCGATGGTCCCGGACCACGTCGACGCGGACTCCGTCGCCGGCATCGTGTCCGAATGGACCGGCATCCCCGTCGGCCGACTGATGCAGGGCGAGAACGAGAAGCTCCTCCACATGGAGGACTACCTCGGCAAGCGCGTCATCGGCCAGAAGGAAGCCATCCAGGCCGTGTCCGACGCCGTGCGCCGCTCGCGCGCCGGCATCAGCGACCCGAACCGTCCGACCGGCTCGTTCCTGTTCCTCGGCCCCACCGGCGTGGGCAAGACCGAGCTTGCGAAGGCGTTGGCGGACTTCCTGTTCGACGACGAGAAGGCCATGGTGCGCATCGACATGTCCGAGTACATGGAGAAGGCGAGCGTGAGCCGTCTGATCGGCGCCGCGCCGGGCTACGTCGGCTACGAGCAGGGCGGCCAGCTCACCGAGGCCGTGCGCCGTCGCCCGTACTCCGTCGTGCTGTTCGACGAGGTCGAGAAGGCCAACCCGGAGATCTTCGACGTGCTGCTGCAGGTGCTCGACGACGGCCGTCTGACCGATGGCCAAGGCAGGACCGTGGACTTCAAGAACACGATCCTCATCATGACCTCCAACCTCGGCTCCCAGTTCCTCGTCAACGAGGGGCTCGACGCCGACGCCAAGAAGAAGGCCGTGATGGACGCCGTCCACATGAACTTCAAGCCGGAGTTCCTGAACCGTCTCGACGACATCGTGATGTTCCACCCGCTCACGCGCGAGGAGCTCGGCGGTATCGTCGACATCCAGGTGAAGAGCGTGGCCCAGCGCCTCACCGACCGCCGCATCACGCTCGACGTGACCACCGCGGCCCGCGAATGGCTCGCCAACATGGGCTACGACCCGGCCTACGGCGCGCGTCCGCTGCGCCGCCTCGTCCAGACTGAGGTGGGCGACCAGCTGGCCCGCATGCTGCTCGCCGGCAAGGTCCACGACGGCGACACAGTGCTCGTCGACCAGACCGGTGGCGAGCACCTCGAACTCACCGCGATGCCGGAGGACCCGCTCGGCCACGGTTCGGCCCCGGACGATCCGGACGTGCAGGTGAGCGTCGAGGACGACAAGCCGTCCAAGTGACGCGTGACTGCGCGTGACTGAATGAACAATGGCCGGCTCCCTCAAACAGGGAGCCGGCCATCTGCGTTATTCGGCTTCAGTGCTCCGCCGGAACGAAGTGCAGGCGGGCACGTGTGCGGGTTCAAGGCGTAGACGGCGATGGGCGTACGTGTGGTACGTCGAGCCGTCTACAACGCGGAAGACGCTCCGTGCTCCGCCGGAACGAACGCCTCGAAGATGTGATGGTCGAACCACTGATCGCAGTCCGCCAGCTCGGCGCTGGAACGCACCGTCCACGACACCGTCGTCGCACCCATCGCACGCGCCAGACGCACCTGCGGCGACGCGCCGCCGGTCCAGTCGTACGCCACGAAATCAGGACGGGACAACCAGTCGAACGCCAGCAGACCGGCCGCCCATTCCAGCGGATTGCCGGCTTTGAACGGCGCGGGCCAGCTCAACTGGCCGCGGCACACCTCCGGATGATGCGTCTTGTACCAGTTCACCGCGCCCGGATGGAACGATTCGATGACGTACGGGCCGCTGTAGGCGTCGAGCAGCGCGTGGCCCTTCTCCATGAGCTCCTCCTCGCGGGCACCCCACGCGCTGTTGTCGCTGAACTTGTACTCCACGATGAGCGGCGCGCGGCCGGCCACCACCTTGAGCACGTCGGAGAACAGAGGCACATGCTGGTAGTAGCCTTCAGGCGCGCTCGACGGCGTCACCACGAGCGGCGGCTTCTCGTCCGCGCCCGGCAGCGGATGCGCCTTGAGGTCGCCCGGCTTGGAGCCGTGGCCGTCGGCGCGGACGGCAGGGAACAGGGGGATGCGCGTGAGCTCGTCGTAGGTGAGGTCCTTGACGAGCCGCGGGTCGCCGGCCACGCGCAGGAGGTCCGCGTCGTGCACGACGACGACCTGGCCGTCGAGCGTGAGCTGCAGGTCCAGTTCGATGCCATATCCGGCTTCGCAGGCGGCGGCGAACGCGGCCAGCGAGTTCTCCGGCGCGATGGGGCCGGTCTCGTCCGGCGTGCCGTATCCGGCCTTCATGGCCATGCGTCGCGCCAGCGCCACGTAGTCCGCGTTCTCCGCGATGGACGCCTCGGTGGTGTCCGCGGCGGCGCTCAGCGGGTTGTCGCCCGTGTAGTCCGGGATATCGGCCACGCCCACCAGGCCGGAACCGGCGTCGTGCAGGCCGCGGTGCGCGTACCAGACGTCCGGGATGACCGGCACGAAGTTGCGGCGTTTGTCGTTGAACGAGCGCGGGGCCATGGCCCATGCGGCCGCGCCGGCCAGCGCCGCGCCGCCGATGATGGCGTTCCTCAAAGCTTTCGACATGGCAATCCCTCCCATAAGCCAAGTGTTGCCGATGATGCCTCCAGCCTACACCGCGCGTGTTCGCCGGCCGGGTTCGTGGCCTTCATGCGAAGCGGTTGGGTTGGGTTGTTCCGACTTGTTTCGCCGGGATGGCGTCTGGCGAAGCGGTTGGGTTGACCCGTACCGACTTGCTTCGCGGAGAGGGGTTTCCGCGAAGCAGACGGTCACGCCGATGCCGGCTCGTTTCGCAATGCACCGGCCAACCACGCGGGCATGTGCGGATCGTCCGGGTCGAGCCGACGGTCCGTGTGATCCGCCCGCAGCGGCTCCCATCCATCCGCGCGGAACGTGTCGAGCAGGTCGTGCGCCGTGCATGGTTCGGGCCGGTCGACGAGCCGCAGCAGCCACGCGCATACGCCCGTCACCTGTTCGGCGGTGACGCCGCATCGGCGCAGCGCACCCATGTCCAGCGACCGTTCGCGTTTGGCGAGGCGACGTCCGGCAGCGTTGTCGATGAGCGGGATATGCGTGTACACGGGATGGGCGGGCGACGCGATGCAGTCGGAATCGGACAGGCTCCCGGCAGACGACGCTGCCGCGGGGAATCCTCCCGCGATGAGCCGTCCGCGGATGAACGACTGCAGTGCGGCGGAACGCAGCAGGTCCCGTCCGCGCACCACGGAGTCGACGCCCATCGCGAGATCGTCCACGGTGACGACGAACTGGTAGCCGAACAGGCCGTCGGACCGTCGGATCACCGAATCGCCGATGTCGTGCGCGAGGTCGAACGTCTGCGGCCCGTATACGCGGTCGTCGACCGTGACGGCACCGTCGGTCCCGCCATCCGCACCGGTTCCGACGCAGGCCGCGCCGCCGCACGGCATCGCGATGCGCAGCGAATGACGGTCGCCGCGCGCCAGACGCGCGGCGACCTCGTCAGGATGGTCGCGCATGAGCCGGCGGCAGGTGCCGGGGTAGATCTGGAAGCCGTCGCCCTCCTGCGGGGCGGACGCGGCGCGGATGTCCGCGCGCGAGCAGAAGCACGGGTAGACGAGCGGGTCGCCGTCGACGGTCTGCGGTTCCAACAGCCGCAGCGCCTGTTCGTACAGGTCGAGTCGCCGCGACTGGTAGACCGGCTCGCCGTCCCAGTCGAGTCCGAGCCAGGCGAGGTCGTCCATGATCCACCGGTCGGCGTCGGGCAGCACGCGCGGGGTGTCGATGTCCTCGATGCGCAGCAGCATGCGTCCGCCGTGCGCCCTGGAGTCCAGCCACGCGGCCAGCATCGCCGTCATGTTGCCGATGTGCATGCGCCCGGAAGGGGTCGGCGCGAATCGTCCCGTCATGCCGTCCGTCCTACTTGTGGTACGGTTCGCCGGCGTTGATCTTGTACGCCCGGTAGACCTGTTCGAGCAGGATGACGCGCATGAGCTGGTGAGGGAACGTCATCTTCGAGAAGCTCAACTTGAAATCGGCGCGGCGCAGGATCGCGTCGTCCAGTCCGATGGATCCGCCGATGACCAGTTGGATGTGGCTTACGCCGTGCAGCGTCCAGTCCGCCATCTTCGCGGCCAGTTCCTCGCTGGACAGTTGTCTGCCGTCGATGGCGAGGGCGATGACGAACGCGTTGTCCTTGAGATGTTTGGCGATGCGTTCGCCCTCCTTCGCCTTGATCTGGCGTTCGACGCCTTCGGAGGCGTGTTCGGGCGTCTTCTCGTCGGCCACTTCGATGATGTTGAGCCGGCAGTAGCGTGAGAGGCGTTTCGAGTATTCGTCGATGGCGTCGCGCAGGTAGCGTTCCTTCACGCGTCCGGGCGCGATGATGTCGATCTGCATGTGGTTCCGTCCGTCCTTGATGGTGTCCGATGGTCCGTCCGATAGGGAAGCCGATATGAAAAACGTACGCCAAGCGCGTCTTGGCGTACGTTTTCCGATGGGTTCGGGACGTCGTCCGACGTCCCGTATGCCTCGCCTACGGCGTCAGTCGATGACGCCGTACAGGCGGTCGCCGGCGTCGCCCAGACCCGGCACGATGTAGCACTTGTCGTTGAGCTTCTCGTCGACGGCGCACACCACGACCTTGAAGTCGATGGACGGATCGATGTGCTCCTCGACGTACTTGATGCCTTCCGGCGCGGCGATGATGTTGATCGCCGTGACGTCCTTGGCGCCGCGTTCGGCCAGGTAGTGGGTGGCGGCGACGAGCGTGCCGCCGGTGGCGAGCATCGGGTCGATGAGGAAGCACTGGCGTCCGGACAGGTCGTCCGGGAGACGGTTCGCGTACGTGATCTGCTGGGTGGGGTGCTCCTCGTCGCGCTTCATGCCGAGGAATCCGACTTCGGCGGTGGGCAGCAGGCGGGTCATGCCGTCGAGCATGCCGAGGCCGGCGCGCAGCACGGGCACGATGATCGGGCGCGGCTCGGCCAGCTTCTTGCCGGTCATCGGGGCCACCGGGGTCTCGATCGGCGTGGCCACGACGGACAGGTCGCGCGTGGCCTCGTACGCCTCGAGCATGACGAGTTCGGAGACGAGCTCGCGGAAGGTGGAGGACGGGGTCTTCTTGTCGCGGAGCACGGTCAGCTTGTGCTCGACGAGCGGATGATTCAAAACGTGAAGTTCCATGGTTCCCAAGAGTACCCGGTGCGCCCGCCGGAACCGCCATGGAACGGGAGGATGCGCGTGCATCCGGTTGCGCAACGGTCATCCGGAGTTCAACTGGCGATGGGCGGTTCGTCATCCGCCGTTCGGTTTCGGCCGGCACCCTGAAGACGGCATCGTGCATCCGACGCGCCTTCGCGCGTGTCCCTCCGTCCCGGATCGGAACGGCGGAACACATGCGGCCGGAACGTGTGGGACCTGCATGAGGAACACGGAGAAGGGACCGCACATGCGTTCACGCACACCAGCCAGTCGAACCGAACGAACCGAACAGACCGGGCGAACCGAACAGGCCGCACGCATCGCACAAGACACACAAGACACGCGCACCGCGCCACAACCGGCACCGCACCGCAGCGGCGTCGTCGCACGCCTGACGGCATGCCTCGCCGCACTGGCCGCGGCCGGCATCCTTGCCGTCGCACCCGCCGGCGCCGCAACCGCCGCGACGGCCGCCGCCACGCCGGAAACCCCTGCGGCCAACGGCTCTGCACTTGACTTCAGCACGGGAAACAGCGTCCTCAAAACGCGCGACACCGCGCAGGTCGCCCCCGGACTCGACGTCACCTCCTTCAGCACGTTCAACGGCGACGCGAACCGCTGGGTGACCGGCAACGTGCTGGTGGCGGACACCACCGAACCCACGCTGTCCATGGACCTCGTCGACACCGGCTCGGTCGCCGGCGTCGCACCCGTCTCCCAACAGATCGCGAACGACCCGAAGGTCGTGGCCGCCGTCAACTCCGACTTCTTCGACATGAACGCCTCCAACGCGCCCGTCAACACGAATGCGTCCGCCGCCTCCGGCATCCGCTCCATCTCACCCGGCGCGCAGAACGCCGTGACCGTCGACGCGAACGGCAAAGCCGCCATCCAACAGCTCACCGGCGCCTCCACCGTCACGTTCGGCGCCGACGGCGCGCAAGGCAAGCCGCAGCCGATCGCCAGCGTCAACTCGCCGTCCCTTGAGGCCGACGGCCTCGCCTACTACACGCGCGCCTGGGGCACGTGGCCGCTGAAGAACGTGTTCACCGCAGCCAACGCCGCCAACGTGCACGCCGCATGGATCAAGGACGGCAAGGTCGAACGCGTCGGCGCCATCGACGACCTCGCCGCGGACACCGCGCTCGCCGACGGCGAGGCGATCCTCGTCGGCACCGGAACGCAGGGCGACGCCGTCGCCGCGCTCACGCCGGCCGAACCCGTGCAGGTCACCGTCGGACTCGACAAGAACGTCAAGGTCGCCGCGGGCGGCGGCGCCGAACTCATGAACGCGGGCGCCATCACCGTGCAGCAGGACAACGACTACAAGCACGCGCGCATGGCCGCCGGCATCAGCAAGGACGGCACCCGCCTGTACCTGCTCGAAGTGGACGGCAACCAGGCGGACAGCGCCGGCATGACCCTGTACGAGATGGCACGGCAGCTGCAGGCGTTCGGCGCCTGGAACGCCGTCAACCTCGACGGCGGCGGCTCCGCCACGATGATCGCCCGCAAGGCCGGCACCACCGCACCGCGGATCGTGAACCGCCCCTCCGACGGCAACGAACGCTCCGTTGCCAACGCGCTCGTGTTCCGCAGCTCCGCCAGCGCCACCGCGCTCGCCGACGCGCAGGTCAAGCCCGCCGCCGCGAAGGCCGGGACGCGCGTGTTCGCAGGCCTGACCCGCACGTTCGCCGGCTCCGGCGTCGCGTCCAACGGCGTGCGTCTCGACTCCGACGGCACGTTCGCCGCACGCGGCGACGTCACGCTCGAACAGCCGTCCGACGCCGCCGCCGGTTCGACGGCCGTCGTGCGCGGCGCCAGGCACGGCGCCGGCACCGTCTCGTTCACCACGCAGGGCGCCACCGCCACCAGCGACGTGACCGTGCTCGGCAGGCTCGACCACGCCGTCGCGTCCGACTCCACCGTGTCGCTGCAGCAGAAGACCGACACCGCCTCCACCACCATCACCGGCTACGACGCCGACGGCTACGACGCGCTCGTCGAACCGCGCGACATCACCGTCTCCGGCGGCGACGGCGTCGTCAAGGCCGAACCGCAATCGGACGGCACGTTCCTGCTCACCCCGCTGGTCGACTCCGGCGCGGCCACTCTCACCTACACCATCGCCAAAGCCGGCGCGGACGGCGCCGACGTCACCGTGCAGCAGGCCGTCACCGTGGGCCTGAAGAGCGTGCCCGTGCTCGACTTCGTCGACGCGCCCCAATGGAAGGCCGACCAGGCGCGCGCCACCGGCTCGCTCGAGCCGGCCGACGGCCACGCCGCCGGACTCAAGGGCCTGCGCCTGCAATACGACTTCACGCAAAGCACCGCCACCCGCGGCTACTACGCGGTCCTGCCCGCGGACAAGGTGCTCGACGGCCAGCCGCAGATGCTGATCCTGTGGATCAAGGGCGACGGCTCCGGCGCCTGGCCGCGCATCCAGGTGGTCACCGGCGACGGCGTCACCACGAACCTCAACGGCCCGAACATCGACTGGACCGGCTGGAAGCAGGTCTCGTTCCCCGTGCCCGCCGGCACCGCCTACCCGCTGACCCTCCAGCGCATCCGCATCATGGAGATCCGCTCCACTGCCTCCTACCACGGCGACATCACCCTCTCCGACCTCGAGGAGGTCGTCGCCCCGGACGCGCAGGAGCCGGCGACCACGCCGGTGCATGATCCGGTCATCGCCACCGGCACGTCCGACGTCACCTCCCGCCCGCTCAAGGTGGCGGTCATGAGCGACGCACAGTTCGTGGCCCGCGATCCGGACGGCGCCAACGTGGCGCACGCCCGCGAGACGATCCGCCAGATCGCCGCCGCGAAACCGGACCTCATGGTCATCGACGGCGACTTCGTCGACGAAGGCAGCGAGGCGGACCTCGCGTTCGCCAAGCAGATCCTCGACGAGGAGGTCCCCAAGGACCTGCCGTACCTGTACGTGCCCGGCAACCACGAACAGATGGGCGACCGGAGCATCGCCACCTTCGAGAAGGTGATCGGCGCCGCCAGCAGCCACACCGACGTCAAGGCCAAAGGCTCCGGCAAGGTCACCAAGGTCATCACGCTCGACTCGTCCTCCGGCACGTTGCACGGCCAGGGCGTCGACCAGCTGAAGATGCTCGAGGAGCAGCTCGCCGCGGCGAAGAAGGACGCCGCCGTCACCGGCGTGCTCGTGTTCACGCACATGCCGATCGACGACTACCTGCCGTCCAAGAACAGCCAGTTGGGCGACCGCACCGAAGCCGCCCGGTTCGCCAAGGAGCTCTCCGACTTCCGCGCCGACAGCGGCAAGTCGATCGCCATCGTCAACGGTCACGTGGGCGGATTCAACGCCACCGCGTTCAACGGCGTCAGCCAGATCACCAACGGCAACAGCGGCAAAGGTCCGGCGAGCACGCCGGACAACGGCGGCTTCATCGGCTGGACGATGCTCGGCGTCAACCCGTCCTCCGGCGAGGTGGGTTCCGTCGCCACGGCGTCGCCGTTGGCCCGTCTCGGCTGGATGCGCGCCGAGACGCGTCCGCAGATCGACGCCGGTTCGCTCACGGTGCTCGGCTCCGACGGCAAGCCGGTCGCCGAGGGGATCTCGCTGCAGGAAGGGTCGTCCGTCGACCTGTCCGCCACGTTCACGCAGGAGAACGGCACCCGCACGGTGCCGGTGCAATGGCCGGTCAGCTACGTGTGGTCAGGCAAGGGCGTGACCGTCGACGACGGCATCGGCAAGGGCGTGGACCAGGCGAACGGCTCCACTGCGGTCGTCGTGGACGCGCGGACCGGCCGGCTCACCGCCGTCAAGGCGGGCGACGTCACGCTGAAGCTCACCGTCAACGGGGAGACCAGGACGATCACGCTGCACGTGGGCGCCAAGCCGCAGCCGTCGCAGCCGGGTCAGCCGGGTGGTTCCGGTCAGCCGGGTCAGGGCGGTCAGGGCGGTGGCGCCGACGCCGGGAAGGGCGGCGCTGGGAAGGGCGGCGCTGGGAAGGGCGGCGCGTCCGCTTCCGGCAGGAAGCCCGCCAAGGGCGGTCTGGCCTCGACTGGCGCCGACGTGGCGGTCATCGCGTGGACGGCCCTGCTGTTGGCCGGTGCCGGCGCGGGCGTGACGCTGGTGCTCAGGCGTCGCGGTGCGCGGTGACGTGCTGTTGATGGGATCGGCCGGTGGCAGTGGATGCCGCCGGCCGATTGCCGTGTTGGGGTTCGTCATGATGGTGTCTGGCTGTTTCGCCGGGTGGCTTGTTGGCGATGTGGTTTGTTGGCTGGTTTCCGTGTCGTGTTTTTGGTGTTTTCGACACGCCGGTGGTTTGTTGTGTTTCCGGGGGTTTGTGGGGTGTTGTGGTGGGGTGGGGTTGCGTTGGTTGGGGTTTGCGTGTAAGTTGTTCTTTCGCTGCCGCCGAGCGGTTCCGGCCGGGGTTCTTCCGGTTCGGGGTTGGTTTTGGTGTGTGTGGTGGTTTGAGAACTCAAGAGTGTGTTTGTACTACTTCTTTATAGTCAATGATTGCCAGTCCGTCGTCCGCCTGGCCGC